>PKDP01000154.1 GCA_002862585.1 Flavobacteriales bacterium
CCGAAGCCAATGCATGGCAGTATTCTACATTTGTTCCTCAAGATATTAATGGACTGATTGAGCTAATGGGCGGGGAAAATGCTTTGGAGCATCATCTAGATAGTTTGTTCTCAACAAACAGCAAAACAACTGGAAGACAACAAGCAGACATTACAGGGCTTATTGGACAATATGCTCACGGCAACGAGCCTAGTCACCACATGGCATACCTGTACAATTATGTAGGAAAGCCTCATAAAACACAAGAGCGTGTTCGACAAATTATGGAAGAACAATACAGTATTCGTCCTGATGGACTTTCTGGAAATGAAGATTGTGGCCAGATGTCATCATGGTACGTTTTGAGTGCTTTAGGATTTTATAGCGTTACGCCAGGATTGGATTACTATACCATAGGCACACCTATGTTTTCACAATCACACATTAAAATAGAGAATGGTAAAACCTTTATAATACGAGCTGATAAATTAAGTGAATCCAATAAATACATACAGTCAGCAGTATTAAATGGAAAGTTACTGAACAGACCTTTTATGCGTCATGCTGATATCATTAATGGAGGGGAATTAGTGTTTATAATGGGTGATAAGCCTAGCGATTGGGGTTCTAAAAACCTTCCACCTTCCACAATAAGTGAACCGCAATTAACAGCCATACCTTATTTTGAAGCAGAAAGCCAAACGTTTACAGACAGCATAAAAGTTAAAATAGGCAGTGTACAGGAATCAATAATTCATTATACATTGGACGGAAGCATTCCTACTCAGCAATCGAAGATATATACAGAGCCCGTTAGCTTGTTTGATAATGCCACAGTTAATGCAATCGCCTATTCAGCTAATGGAATAAGTAAAGATATTTCTGCGTCATTTTATAAGATTGATGGTAGCCGAAGCATTACGATTCAAAGCAAGTATGCCAATCAGTATTCCGGATCGGGTGACAAAACACTAATTGATTATTTGAGAGGTACAGGGAGCTATCGAACAGGCGACTGGCAGGGCTACCGTGAAGATTTAGAAGCGACTGTAGATTTAGGAAAAATCAGCACAATTAACCGTTTAGCCTTAGGCTGTTTGCAGGATATAAAATCGTGGATATTCTATCCGCCAGAAGTGGAGTTTCTAATTTCAAATGATGGTATTAATTTTACGTCTGTTGCGACTGTAAAAAACACCTTTTCAGATAAAGAATACGGCTCCTTTCATCAAGACTTTTCAACCAGCTTATCAGCAATGGCACGTTATGTGAAGGTCAAGGCAAAAAATTATGGTATTTGTCCTGAGTGGCACTTAGGAGCAGGGGGCACTACTTGGCTTTTTGCTGATGAGTTCATCATAAATTAGCAGGAGTTAACCTTTATTTAATCTTCTTCATACATTCTATTAACAACAATGCAGCAATTTTGTAGTGTAAAACTTAAACTATGTATTGGAAAGATGAACTCGATGCCCTGTATCAGAAGAACAAATTCGGGAAGCGGCTTTGGAATGAATTAGTAGGCAACCAAGTCGAATTACTATTGAAAAATAACCTCAGACAAGTAGGGACTGTACTGGAAGTTAAAGATTTTGATGGAGAAATGAACCTAAAATTTGAAACAAAAACACCTAACACCACGGTCTTGATAAAACATCGCGATATTAAGTATATAGATCCTTTTTTAAAATAGTAGGGTTTAGATTTTCAAGCAAACGTTTTTAGGCTCTGTAAAGAATTCTAAGGATTTGAATCCGCCTTCGCGACCAACGCCTGAATTTTTCATACCGCCAAAGGGGATACGTAAATCGCGCATCATCCAGGTGTTTATCCAAATTATTCCTGAGTCTATTTTTGCCGCAACTCTGTGTCCTTTACTGATATCTTTTGTAAAGATACTGGCCGCTAAGCCATAGCGCGTACTGTTTGCCATTTCAATGACGTCTTCCTCATTTTTAAAAGGCATAATACTCACCACGGGACCAAAAATCTCTTCTTGATTTGTTCGACACATATGGTTTAAGCCTTCAATAATAGTTGGTTCTATGTAGTAACCCTCACTTAGTTCACCTTCTAGAATAAGTCTATTTCCACCACATAAAACTTTGCCACCTTCTTCTTTGGCAAGTTCTATTTTGCTTAAAATACTATTCATATGATCTTTGGAAACGACTGCTCCTAAGTCATTATCTGACTTAGGGTTTCCAACTTTGAGTTCTTGAGTTCGTTTTACAAAAGCAGCTTTAAATTTTTCATAAATAGGTTCTTCAACAAATAGTCGAGAGCCACAAAGGCAAATTTGACCTTGATTTCTGAAAGAAGCTTTTAAAGCCATTTCTATAGCATCTTCAAAATCGGCATCAGCGAAGATAATATTAGGGTTTTTACCACCTAATTCTAGGGATAATTTCTTGAACATAGGAGCTGCTGTTTCCGCAATTTTAGCACCCGTTACTGTGCCACCAGTAAAAGAAATAACTGGTGTATCAGGGTGGCTAGTAATAGCAGCACCAACCTTATGTCCATAACCATGAACAATATTTAATACTCCTTTTGGAAAGCCTACTTCATGACATACTTCTGACAAAAGAAAAGCTGTATAAGGCGTTACTTCAGAAGGCTTTGCCACTACAGTATTTCCAGCAGCAAGAGCTGGGGCAATCTTCCACGTGAAGAGGTAAATCGGCAAGTTCCATGGCGATATACATCCGACTACGCCAATAGGTTCACGTAAAGTGTAGTTTATGGCTTTGCCATCCATGTCGTGCATTTGAGAGGCAAAGTGCAATGAAGCTGTAGCGAAGAACCTTAAGTTTTCAGAAGCTCTTGGGATATCTACTTGTTTGGCGAGCCATTCGGGTTTACCGTTGTCTTTACTTTCAGCTTCCACCATTTCGTCAAAACGAGCCTGTATGCCATCAGCCAATCGAATGAGGTGGTCGTGACGTTCTTTTTTACTTAGACCACTCCAAAATGGAAAGGCTTTTTTAGCGGATTCTACGGCTTTTTCAACATCTTGCTTGTCGCTTTCTGGCACCAATGAAAATACCTGACCATCAACAGGGCTTTCATTTTCTATATATTCTTTTGAATGAGGTTCAAGAAATTCTCCGTTAATGTAGTTCAGTAATTTTTTCATTTTGTCTATAGTTTAAAGCGTTCCTGTACGTCCACCATCTACAGGCACATTAATGCCGTTTATGTAGCTAGCTGATGGCGAGCATAAAAAGGTGATGGCGTTTGCCACTTCATCCGCTTCACCAAATCGATTGGCTGGTACGGATGCTAACATGGCGTTTGCGATAGCCTCTTCGGAAGTGTTTTGAGTACTTGCTTTTTTTGTGATTAATGTTTTCAGTCTGTTGGTATTGGTAAAGCCTGGTAATACATTGTTTACCGTAATACCAAATTGTCCAACTTCGTTTGCCATTGTTTTTGCCCAACTGGCAACTGCACCTCGAATGGTATTGGAAACGCCCAAACCATTGATAGGCACTTTTACAGAAGTTGATATAACATTGACTATTCTTCCATAGGAGGCAGCCTTCATACTTGGCAATACCGCTTGACTTAGGATTTGATTGCAAACTAAATGCATTCTAAACGCCGCTTCGAAGTCTTCTGTTTTGGCTTCAGAAATAGGTCCTCCAGCAGGTCCTCCAGTATTATTGATGAGGATGTGAATAGAATGATTTACCAAGTCTTTAGCTACCGACTTTAGGCTTTCAATATCTGAAAAGTCAGCACAGAAAAAGGCGTGTTTTTGACCCTTTGAAGTGTCTAATTCACTAAGAACATCTTGAAGAGTGGAAGCGTTTCTTGACATAAGAAAAACGCTGGCTCCCATCTTAGCTAGGGCTAAGGCTGTGGCTTTGCCAATTCCTTGGGTGCTGCCACAAACGAGAGCATTTTTATTAGATAAGTCTAAATTCATAAAGCCAAAAATAGCCAAATTTGTGTAAATTGCTTGACGAATCAAATTCAATACTTATGTCATTCAAGCAACCGTTTAACTTACACCAATGGATTGAGGAGAATAGAGATTTGCTCAAACCACCAGTCGGAAATAAAAATCTTTATGTCGAAGCAGGGGACTTTATAGTCATGATTGTAGGCGGACCCAATGCCAGAAAAGATTACCACTTTAACGAAAGCGAAGAGCTGTTTTATCAGATTCAAGGAGATATTAATGTACGTGTTCAACAGGACGGAAAAGCTGTTGACATTCCCATTAAAGAAGGGGAAATGTTTTTGTTGCCCTCTAATGTTCCTCACTCTCCTATGAGAGGAGAGAACACCGTAGGTTTGGTTATTGAAATGGTGCGAAAAGATAATATGTCTGACGGTCTTATGTGGTTTTGTGATAAATGCAACCATAAGCTGCACGAATACCGTTTTCCATTAACAAATATTGAAAAGGATTTCTTAGGACGATTTAAAGAGTTTTATTCATCAGAAGAATTGCGCAGCTGTGATAATTGCGGTAATGTTATGGAAGCAGATGAAAGATATATTTAATTTTACAGCATGCGAATAAATGGACATGGACATATATTGCCTGAGCCTTCACAGATTCCCAAATTTCTGAAGGAAAAGAAGCTTTTTTGGATTGATGATCACAAAAAGTTTATGCGACAAGGAGATTGGTCTAGACCAATCAGTGACCCTAGTTTTTTCCTTAAAGAAAAAATAGAATGGATGGATCAATTTAAAATTGACCACGGCGTAATGTTGTGTTTATCCCAGTTGTACTGCAATGGTTGGAAAAAACAAGACTGTGTTGACGCTATCCATTTTCAAAACGATTTCAATGCTTCTGTACAAAGTGAACATCCAGACAAGTTTACCTGTGGTTTTGTAGTTCAACCTTTATATATGGACCATGCACTTAAAGAAATTGACCGCTGTGTAAACGAACTAGGATTAAAGGTACTTTGTTTGCCTACCCATTTTTTAAATGCGAATGGCGAATGGCTTTCTACTGCAGAGTCAGATGTAGACCCCATATACGAATTAGCTAATAAATATGGATTGGCTGTTCAAATTCACCCTTATGACGGGGAGAAAATGATTGCCTTAAAAAATCAATATTGGCGGTTTCATTTAATTTGGATGATGGCACAATGTGCGGACACACTTCACCTTTTTACCCTTCGAGATTTACCAAATAAATACCCCAATATGCGTACGAGTTTTGCTCATGGCGGAATGTTAGGTATTGCTAATTATGGCAGAAGAATACAAGGCTTTGACGGTCGTCCGGATATCTTCGAAGAATTGGAAGACCCTAGAAAAACCTTGGGACACAAAAACCTATATTTTGACACTTTGGTTCACGACTCTCATACTTTAGAGCTACTTAAAAAGCGAGTGGGGGCAAGTCAAATTATGATGGGCTTAGATGACCCTTATCCATTAGGAGAAATGGAAGGTGTAGGAACCTCATATCCTGGTAGGGTTTTGGATTATGCCGTAGAAATTGATGTTTTAACGGAACAGCAAAGAAAAGATATTTGGCACAAAAATGTGTTGGACTGGTTGGGCATTAAAAAGTCCGATTTTTTGTAATAAATGATTTACATTTGCTAACTCAAATAAACACTACGTTATGAGTGACGCCATAAAACACGAATGCGGGATAGCCTTTTTAAGATTACGCAAACCCCTGCAGTTTTATGCCGAAAAATACGGATCCCCCCTTTACGGAGTAAATAAAATGTGCTTGCTTATGGAAAAGCAACACAACAGAGGACAAGATGGTGCAGGTTTGGCAACCATTAAATTAGACGTTCCTGTGGGTAGCCGATACATCAGTCGTCACCGCTCCAATGCCAGTAAGCCCATACAAGATTTGTTTGATTATGTGAATCAGCGTTTTGTGGATTTACAGCAAAATGACCCCGAAAAATTTAATGATATTAAGTGGCTTCAAGAAAACTTAGCCTTTACGGGCGAAGTGCTTTTAGGGCATTTGCGTTACGGTACATATGGTGGAAATAGCATTGAGCATTGCCACCCATTTTTAAGGCAAAATAATTGGCGAACACGTAGTTTGGTCTTGGCTGGAAACTTCAATATGACCAATGTGGACGAATTGTTCAATCAATTGGTGGAATTGGGACAGCATCCCAAAGAAAAAGCCGATACGGTAACTATTTTGGAGAGAATAGGACACTTCTTGGATGTAGAAAATGACCGCATATACTACGACCAAAGGGAGCAGTATAACAAAAGAGAAATTTCTAATGTAATAGCCGATGAAATGGACATGAAAGATGTCCTTATCAACTCCTCCAAACATTGGGACGGCGGTTATGTGATGAGCGGTATTGTTGGACATGGGGATGCTTTTGTGCTTCGTGATCCCGCTGGAATTCGTCCAGCCTTTTATTATGCCGATGACGAGGTGGTGGTAGCCACTTCCGAGCGTCCTGTGATACAAACTGCTTTCAATGTGCCTGCCGATAGCATTAAGGAGTTAAAACCTGGTCACGCTCTAATTATTAAGAAAGACGGCAGTTTTGAAGAGGTTTCTATTATTCCTGAATTGGAACGAAAGGCTTGTTCCTTCGAACGCATTTACTTTTCTAGAGGCAACGACCAAGATATTTATAAGGAGCGTATGAAGTTGGGAATTAAACTATGCCCAAGCATACTCGACACAATAGATTACGATTTAAAAAACACAGTATTTTCTTTCATTCCTAATACGGCTGAAGTGTCTTTTTACGGTATGATGAAAGGCATGAATAAAGCCCTAAACGAGGAAAAGACCCAAGAAATTTTAGCATTAAACAACCCAAATGAAGAGGCTATAAAATCCATTATGTCGGCAAACATACGTGCTGAAAAGATTGCCATTAAAGACGCCAAGCTACGTACTTTCATTACACAAGACGATAGCAGAGACGATTTGGTTGCTCACGTGTATGATGTGACTTACGGCACCGTTAAGCCCACCGATAATTTGGTGATGATTGACGATAGTATTGTAAGAGGAACTACCCTCAAGCAAAGCATACTCCGGATTTTGGATAGGCTAAACCCCATGAAGATTGTTATTGTATCTTCTGCTCCACAAATTCGATACCCCGATTGCTATGGTATTGACATGGCAAAACTGGGCGACTTTATTGCTTTCCAAGCAGCTATTGCCCT
>PKDP01000143.1 GCA_002862585.1 Flavobacteriales bacterium
ATCGCCAAGAAAATCATCTACAGGAATCTTTTCTGCAAACTCATTGTGTTTTAAATTTTCAATAGCTGGATCATTAGCTAACTCTGCTAATCCCTTCCAGTATTTTTTTTGCTTAGTCATATCTTAAACTAATTAATTTTTGATTTAGTAGTGACACTTACCACACTCGAGACCGCCAATCGCCTCAACATTAAACGCCTCACCAGGGTGGTTTTCCTTGAATTTAGCATGCATCTCCTCATAGTAGTCGTTGTCAGCAACGTTTACTTCTGTTTGTCTGTGACAATCAATACACCAACCCATGGTCAATTCCGAATGCTGCTCAACAACTTCCATCTCTTCAATAGGTCCATGGCATTCTTGACATTCAATGCCACCTGCAACAACATGCTGAGAGTGGTTGAAGTATGCTAAATCTGGTAGATTATGAATCCTTACCCACTTAATTGGTTTTTGCTCATAATCCTCAATGTATCTTCCTTTTTCAGGATCAAAGCCAACAGCGTCATAGATTTTTTGAATTTCTTCTTTTCCTGAAGGTCCTTCACTGATATATGTGTGGCAATTCATACATACGTTAGCTGATGGTATTGCAGCAGATTTTCCATGTCTAGCAGAGTGGTGACAATAGTTACAGTCAACACCGTTCATTCCTGCATGTAGCTTGTGAGAGAATGCAATTGGTTGCTCCGGTTTATAGCCTTTAGTTACACCAACACCTACCATTAGGTTCCATGCTGAATTTAATCCAAAAACAGCTAATACTAATACTGTCAAAACAACAAGAGGTTTTCTTTCTAAATATGAATTTAGCAATGAAACTGTTGAGGCAAAGAAATCTTGACTTTCTTCACCAGAAACATCCTTTAAAGTGTTTTTAATTTTCCATAGTCCTGCTACGACCAGCAATAAAACAATAGAAATGGTTAATATAATGTAGTCGGTTGTTTTGCTTTCATCAACTACTATACCACCATCAGATGCCGATGCAACAGCTACTGCTTGTTTTTCAGGAGCCTGGTCTATGTATGCTGAAATATTTACAACATCCTCGTCAGAATAATAAGGGAAAGCCGTCATTGGAGACTTGTTGTATTCTTCGTAAATGGCTATTGCGTCAGCATCACCTGAGGCGATTAACTCAGCAGAATTTTTAATCCATTTTATCAACCATTCTTCGGAATACTTATCGCTTACTCCTCGTAAAGCTGGACCAATTAGCTTGCTATCAATTTGATGACAAGCTGTACAATTTGCCTTATATAGCTTTTCACCTTCTTCAACGCTCTGCGAAAAAGAGGAAAAAGAGAATAGCGAGAACAGAAATGTTAATAAAAAAATTGAGAGAGATTGATACTTATCTAATCTAATAAATTCAGCCATATTTATAAAATAATATTCAGTACAGAATTGAGCCACTTTTAACGTCCACAAATGTAGAACATTCCTAAATTTTTAGTGTCTTCTGCTTCATATTTTTACAGCAATTTATACTCATTCTAAATAAAGCTTCGTTTAATTATTATATCAATCTCAAATTCATATACTTACAGCAATAAATAATCTATCTTTGCCTTATGAAAGCCTTATATATTTTTTGTATTTGCTTAATTAGCACTTCGGTTGTGTCGCAAAACACTGTAATTGATGACAAAAACGATAGCAGAATTGATAGTTTGATATCAAAACAAATTCAAATCAATAGCTTAAAGAAAGGTGTTGACGGCTTTAGAGTGCAAATTCATCACAACCAAAGTCAAAGCCGAGATGAATCACAAAAAGTAAGGGCCAGATTTTCACAAGATTTTCCTCATCTTAAAACATATCTAGAGTTTAAATCACCTTACTACAAAATACAAGTTGGGGATTTTATAACTAGAATTGAGGCCTATAAAGTTCAGAAAGAAGTTAGCAAGAAATACAGAGGGACATATATTGTTCCGTCTATTGTGAATTTCGAATTAAATCAGGAGTAGAAGATTAATTAAGAGTTTTCTTTACCTCAACTTCTTCGAAACCTTCAACGATATCACCGACTTTTATATCATTGAAATTATTGATGCTTAACCCACACTCATAACCTACTGACACTTCTTTAACATCGTCTTTGAAACGTTTTAAAGTTGATAATTCACCTGAATAAACTACAATACCATCTCGGATTAATCGAATCTTGGTATTCCTGTTTATTTTACCGTCAAGAACGTAACAACCAGCGATTGTGCCAATTTTAGATATCTTAAATGTTTCTCTAATCTCAATGTTACAGACTACTTTCTCTTCAATGTCTGGCGACAACATGCCTTCCATTGCTTTTTCAAGCTCTTCGATGGCATTATAGATTACTGAATACAATCTAATATCAATTTGTTCTTTTTCTGCAAGCTTTCGAGCATTGACAGATGGGCGAACTTGGAAACCAATGATTACTGCGTCAGAGGCTGCTGCAAGCATAACGTCTGATTCAGAAATTTGACCTACAGACTTGTGTATAATATTAACAGCAATTTGATCGGTTGATAGTTTTTGTAATGAGTCTGAAAGTGCTTCAATAGAACCATCAACATCTCCTTTTATGATAATGTTTAATTCTTTAAAGTCTCCTAAAGCTAATCGTCTACCTATTTCATCAAGCGTGATGTGTTTTTGTGTTCTTACCCCTTGCTCTCTTTGAAGCTGCATTCTTTTCGCGGCAATATTCTTAGCTTCACGTTCATCGTCCATCACGTTGAATTTATCACCTGCTTGTGCTGCCCCATTCAATCCTAATAGAACAGCTGGGGTTGATGGCCCCGCATCCTCCATTTTATTTTCTCTCTCGTCAAGTAAGGCTTTTACTTTACCAGAGAAACACCCTGCTAATACATAATCTCCTAATTTCAAAGTTCCAGATTCAACTAAAATGGTTGTAAGATATCCTTTACCCTTATCTAATGAGGCTTCGATAACTGTGCCAATAGCATTTTTATCTGGATTTGCCTTTAGGTCAAGTATTTCAGCTTCAAGTAACACTTTTTCTAAAAGTTCAGGTATTCCAAGACCTGTTTTTGCAGATATTTCTTGCGACTGAAACTTACCTCCCCAATCTTCCAACAACACATTTTCATTAGCTAGTTGTTCTTTGATTTTATCTGGGTTTGCTGTTTCTCTATCAATCTTATTTAAAGCAAATACCATAGGTACACCAGCTGCTTGTGCGTGACTAATTGCCTCTTTTGTTTGCGGCATGACCTTATCATCAGCTGCAATAACTATAATTACTACATCCGTTACTTGTGCTCCACGGGCTCTCATCGCTGTAAAGGCTTCGTGACCTGGAGTATCTAAAAATGTAATTTTCTTTCCTTTAAGATCAACCTCATATGCTCCAACGTGCTGCGTTATACCACCGGCTTCGCCGCTAATAACGTTAGCATCTCTAATGAAGTCAAGTAAAGATGTTTTACCATGATCAACGTGACCCATTACTGTAACTATTGGTGCTCTTGACACTAAATTTTCTTCTGTATCTTCTTCTTGCTGTATGGATTCTTGTACTTCAGTTCCAACGAATTCGACAGTAAATCCAAATTCTTCAGCTACAATTGAAAGTGTTTCGGCATCAAGTCTTTGGTTTTGAGTAACCATCATTCCTAATGAGAAACATGCTGAAATTATTTGAGTAGGCTCCACACTCATTAACTGAGCAAATTCTGCCGTAGTAACAAATTCTGTTACTTGTATTGTTTTGCTTTCTTCCTCTGATTTAATCAGATTAATTTCTTCCTGTTCTTTTCGAGCCTGCCTTTTTTCTCTTCTTAGTTTAGCTCCTTTATTCTTTCCTCCACTTTGAAGTTTAGCAAGATTTTCTCTTACTTGTTTTTGTATTTGTTCTGGGGTAAGCTCAACTCTTGGGGTAGTATTTTGTTTCCCTCTGTTAGGGCGTCTGTCACGATTTCCTGAAGAAGTTGAAACTCGTTTTCTTTTCTTCTTCGTTTCTACGTTTGCCGAAGAAGATGCAACGGGTTTCTTTTTCTTAGGTTTTTGAAACTTTGTTAAATCAATTTTTTCAGAAGAAACCAAAGTTGGTCCGTTTAATTTCTTAGCTCTTCCACGAATAATAGTAGATTCTTCTGCTTTCTTTTCTTCGCTAGCCTCAGCTTCTTTTTTTTCTACTGAAGCTGGTTCTTTTGACTCAATTTTTACCTCCTCGACAGCTTTTGGCTCATCGGCTTTTGGAGGTTCAATATCTGCTTTTTCTACTTCAGGTGCTTCAACTTTTTCAGGCTCGACCTCTTTCTTCTTAACTTTTGGGTCAACTGTTTTTAATGGGGTAATGTCTACTTTTGAAACGATTTTGAGCCCCTCCATTTTAGGTGTTTCAACTTTAACCGTCTCTATTTCCTTCTTAACTTTTGGCTTTATGTCATCTTCAGCTTTCTTTAATTCTTTTGCTTCAGCTTTGACCTTTTTATCTGGTTGATACTCATCAACGAGTACTTCATATGTTTCAGGAGATATCTTTGAATTTCTGTTCAAATCATCTATTCCCTTACTTTCTAAGAAATCTAAAATAGTATCTACACCTACATTAAATTCCTTAGCAACTTTTGATAGTCTTTGTGACACTCCTGACATAATTTAATTTAAAGTTATTCGAGCTCTGCTTTTAAAATACTTAGTATTTCATTAACAGTCTCTTCTTCTAAATCTGTACGCTTAACAAGATCGGCTTTATCTAACTTAATGACATCTTTTGCTGTATCGCATCCAATCGATTTTAATTCATCGATTATCCACCCTTCTATTTCGTCTGTAAATTCTGTTAATTCAACATCATCATCAGCTTCACCAATATTTCGATAAACATCTATTTCGTAGCCTGTAAGCATACTCGCTAATCTGATATTAAACCCACCTTTTCCAATTGCTAAAGATACTTGATCTGGGTGCAAATAAACATCTGCCTTACTTGTATCTTCATCCAATTGAATTGATGACACTTTAGCAGGATTTAGTGCCCTAGTAATAAATAACTGAATATTATCTGTATAGTTAATAACGTCAATGTTTTCATTTCTAAGCTCTCGTACAATTCCATGAATACGTGCGCCTTTCATTCCTACACATGCTCCTACAGGGTCAATTCTTTCATCATAAGATTCCACAGCTACTTTTGCTCTTTCTCCTGGAACACGTACAATTTTCTTGATAGTAATTAATCCATCAAAAACTTCTGGCACTTCTTGATCAAAAAGACGTGCTAAAAATTCCGGTGCTGTTCTTGAAAGTACAATCAATGGGTTATGATTTCTCATCTCAACACTTTTCACTACGGCTCTTACTGTATCGCCTTTCTTGAAAAAGTCACTTGGAATGGCTTCAGACTTTGGCAGAATTAATTCATTCTCTTCACCGTCTAAAATTAAGATTTCGTTTCTCCAAACTTGATAAACTTCACCATTAATAATTTCGCCAATCCTATCTTCATATCTATCAAAAACTTCTTTTTTCTCAAGGTCTAAGATTCTTGAAGTTAGTGTTTGTCTTAATGAAAGCACTTGTCTTCTTCCAAAGTCTTCTAAAAAAACTTGTTCTGAAACTTCTTCTCCAATTTCAAAATCTGGTTCAATCTTAATAGCGCCAGAATATGCTATTTGAAGATTTGGGTCTTCTATATCGGCATCGGCTACAATTTCTCTGTTTCTCCAGATTTCTAAATCGCCTTTATCAATATTAATAATGACATCAATATTTTCATCAGTGCCGAATTGTTTAATCATAACACCTCTAAAAACATCTTCAAGAACGTTCATCATGGTCTCACGATCGATGTTCTTAAACTCCTTAAACTCTGAAAATGACTCAATTAGATTAGTTGCATTCATCTTTATGTAATTATTTAAAATAAGATAACAATCTTCGTTTTGTCTATCTGTTCAAAACTAAAAGAATGTTGTTCAATAATATTTGTTTTCTTTTTTCCTACTTTTTCTTTGCGTGTAGTTTCAAGTGTGATACCTTTACCTTCTTCAGCGTCAATCATCTTTCCGAAAAATTTCTTACCTTCTTTAAGAAAGACATTTACATTTTCACCAATATTCTTTTTGTATTGCTTAAATACTTTAAAAGGCTCACTTAATCCAGCACTTGATACTAACAATGAGAAGTCTACTTCTTCTCTGTCAAAATTACCTTCAATATGTCTGCTAAGTTCAATACAATTCTTAACGCTAATTCCATCGGTAGAGTCAATTAAAACTTCAATTTGATTTGATGGACTCATTTTAAATGACACTAAAAATACAGTGTCGCTTTTTGAAATGAACTCATCAATTAATTCTTTTACTTTCTCTTTACTTAGCATAACTTAATAAAAGAAGGGGCTGCATGCCCCCTCATAAATCAAATAATTTCAAGTGCAAATGTAATGTTTTTTAAAGAATATGCAAAAGATGATTATTTTATTATTTCCTAGAACTGGGTTAAACCCAAAAATCTAAAATTATTAGCAACATACTTTGGCTACTAAACAGGGCAAAAAAAAACCCCAATTTTGGGGTTTTTTTAATTAGTGAATCACAATTATTTGTCGTGATTTATTTTTTCCATCAATTTCAAGGAAATATATACCTTCTTTTAAGTTCTGTTTCTTAATTACAAGTTGATTAGACTGTGTTGATGTATTCATTACTGTACGTCCTCTAGCATCCAAAAGACTAATACGGTATGTATCGTTATTAGGATTGTTGAACTCTACAGTTGTGAATTCTTTAAATGGATTAGGATAAACATTTACTCCCAATAAATTATTTTCTAACATTCCTACTGTTTCTGAAATGGTAACATTTAGAAAAGCTGTATCAGGCTTACATCCGTTTTCGTCAGTGACTAATAACCATACTGTGCCTGTAGAAGGACCATCGCCCCAAGTAATACTAACGTCTGATGTTCCCTGTCCTGAGTTGATTTCACCATTTACAACACCCCATTGTAATGTTGACTCTGCAGCTACACCACCACCAGTATAATCATGAGCTGAGTTTTCGGTTACATTAATGTCACCAGAAATTGTAGGTGTAGATACTTCAGAAAATGATATTGAAGTAGTTACTATACTATCACAACCAGA
>PKDP01000081.1 GCA_002862585.1 Flavobacteriales bacterium
ATCAGTTTGTGAAGAAGTCATTAAATACCAATGGGTTTCTTTCAAAATAGATTGACCTTTGTGCTCATAAGTATGGTATGTATTCATTAACTTATCTACAATTTCCAAATCGTTAAGACCACACTCTTCTTGAACTTCTCTTTTAGCACAAACATCTATACTCTCACCAATTTCTAGTTTACCTTTAGGCAAATCCCATTTCCCATTTCTAAAAATCATGAGTACCTTCTGATTGTTCACAACCAGTCCTCCTGCTGCTTTGATAATCTCGAAATTCGACTTGAAATTTGCCCAAATTAAATCGCAATTATCAGCATAAACACAAAATTTTAATGGATTTTTATCGTTCAGGCGTGTAAATAATTGAGACCAAGAGAATGGCTCATCAAAATGAAATAAATAGTCCATCTCTTGTTCTTGATAATTAGAGATAACTAAAGAGTGATGATTTATAAAAACTTCATACATTAGCACCATGATTTTGGATACAGAAACCGCTAAGCAAGTTGCAAAATCCTTATTGCAAATCAAAGCTATAATTTTAAACCCAAGTGAACCTTTTGTTTGGGCTTCTGGGTGGAAATCACCAATATATTGCGACAACCGAATTACACTATCTCATACTGAAGTAAGAACTTTTATTAGGCAACACTTAGTGGAAGGAATACTTTCTAAATATGGTAAACCAGATGTTATAGCTGGTGTAGCTACGGGTGCTATTGCACATGGCGTTCTTATAGCTCAAGAATTAGGCCTTCCATTTGTTTATGTAAGAGCATCTGCTAAAGAACACGGAAGACAAAATCTTGTAGAAGGTAAAATTGAGAGCGGGCAATCTGTCGTTGTAATTGAAGATTTAATTAGCAGTGGAAAAAGCAGTCTTGCAGCTGTCAAAGCTCTGGAGGACGGTGGCTTTAAGGTAAATGGCATGGGTGCTATTTTCAGTTATGGATTCGAAGAAGCTGAGCAAAACTTCAAAAACTCCAATTGTGAGTTATTTACACTTGGGAACTACGAAACACTCATCAGTCAAGCATTAGAAACTAAGTATATTTCTAACGATGAGGTTGAACTCTTAAAAGAATGGAGAGAAAGCCCTTCAACTTGGAAAAAATAGATGAGCGATATCAAAAGTCAAACTGTCGAAATAAATAAATCTGAAGAAGAAATCTTCAATTTCATAAGTGATTTCACAAACTTCAGTACTCTATTCCCTTCTCAAGTAAAAGACTTAAAAATTACAAGAGACAACTGTTCATTTTCAATTGACGGCATGCCAAATGTTAGCCTAAGAATTACAGAACGTACTGCATACAGCTGCGTAATAATGAGTGCAGAAGATGGCAAACTTCCATTCGATCTAAAATGTTGTTTGGAAAAGGTTGATGAAGAAACATGCCAAGCCCAATTTCATTTTAATGCGGAACTGAATATGATGATGAAAATGATGGTTGAAAAACCTCTTACAAATTTTCTGAACTTATTAGCTGAAAAATTAAAAGAGATTAAAGCTTAATTCCCCTACAGAATACGCCTTTTCCACCCCTTTTTCAATAAGTATTAATCGCCCAAAATCATCCACTTCTTTTACGATTGCTGAAAATTGATAGTCTTCTTTTGTGAAATTTACTAGACAGTCTTTTTTGTACAAATAAGAATGATATAAATCTTGAATTTGATTTTTGTCGTTTCTGAATAGTAAATAATATTTTTCAAGCTCTTGACATAAGGACGATAGAAGTTCTTTCATGCCAATATCGGCGTTGAGGACCTCTTTTAAAGAAATTGCAGACTCTATATCCGAACAGTTATTATTTGCATTAATACCAATTCCAACAATACTTTTTTGCAGTTTTTTCTCTCTAATAGAGTTTTCTATGAGCACACCAGCTATTTTTTTATCATTCACAAAAATATCGTTAGGCCATTTGATAAAAGACTTTACTCCCAAAACATTTAGTGAAGACACTAAAGCCAAGGCAATATATTTATTAAAAGTAAATTGGTGAGATAAATCAAGTTTTGGATAAAACAAAACACTAAGACACAAGGACTTGCCACCCTCAGATATCCATGAATTATTTCTTTGCCCCCTACCATTAATTTGATTTTCAGCATACACTACAGTACCTTCTACTATTTTCTCATTATTTGATAAATTCAATAAGAAAGTATTAGTGGAATCAACCGACTTGAGGCTAATGAGATTTTGTCCTATAAACAAGGTATTCATTTAAGCAAATTAACGGATTAATTTCTGTATTTTTGTACCTTAAAATAAACACTATATTTTTTATAGCTTTTAATGGCTAAAAACAAAAAATTAAATACTTCCAATATTCTTGCAAATGCAATTGTTGATGGAATGAAAAACCTCAAAGCTAAAGATATTGTAAGTTTAGATTTAAGAGAAATTGAATCATCCGTTTGCGAGTATTTTGTAATCTGTCATGGAACGTCAAACACTCACGCTTCAGCTATTGCAGATTCTATTATTGAGGAAACGTTAAAAGAAGTAAAAGAAAAACCTTGGCAAAAGGAAGGCTTGACAAATGGCGACTGGGTATTATTAGATTATGGCAATGTCGTTGTTCATATTTTCCAGAAAGAAACAAGGGAGTACTACAATATTGAAAAATTATGGGGAGATGCTAAAATCCAACTCTTCAAAGAATCCGCTTAACAATGAAAAATAAAAAACAAGAACCAAAAGGAGTAAAGTTCAACTTTTACTGGATTTACGCAATTATTGCCGTCTTATTTTTCGGCATTCAGATTTTCAGTGTTAATACAACACAAGAAACATCTTGGCAGGAATTTAACCGCACCATGCTTCAAACTGAAGAAGTGGAAAAGGTAGTGGTAGTAAACAGAGACGTTGCTCAAATATACATAAAGGAATCAGCTCTGAATAAAGAAAAACACAAGTCTGTAAGTGAAAAATCTTTTGGCAATACAACTAATAAAGGACCACACTATTACTTTCAGATTTCTTCCCCTGACAATTTAGAAGAGAAACTAAAAGAAGCACAAGCTAATTTTAATGAAGAAGACAGAATTGAAATAAAATATTCAACACAAAAAGATATCATTGGCGATGCATTCAGTTGGATATTTCCAATCCTAATAATGGTTGCCATATGGATTTTCTTTATGAGAAGAATGAGTGGAGGTGGGGGTGGACCAACTGGACAGATTTTCAATATTGGAAAATCTAAAGCAACACTGTTTGACAAAACAAAGGTAAATGTTTCCTTTAAGGATGTTGCTGGTCTGGAAGGAGCTAAAGAAGAGGTAGAGGAAATTGTTGATTTTCTTAAAAACCCGAAAAAATATACCGCATTGGGTGGTAAAATACCAAGAGGAGCACTACTTGTAGGCCCTCCTGGAACAGGTAAAACCTTATTAGCTAAAGCTGTAGCTGGCGAAGCACAAGTGCCATTCTTCTCTTTATCAGGTTCTGACTTTGTTGAAATGTTTGTAGGTGTAGGTGCTTCAAGGGTAAGAGATTTATTTAAGCAAGCAAAAGAAAAATCTCCTTCAATAATTTTTATTGATGAGATTGATGCTATCGGTAGAGCTAGAGGCAAAAACAATATTACTGGCGGCAATGATGAAAGAGAAAACACGCTAAATCAGTTACTGACTGAGATGGATGGTTTTGGCACTAACTCAGGTGTAATTGTAATTGGGGCAACAAATAGAGCTGATGTATTGGACAGAGCACTTCTGAGAGCTGGCCGATTCGATAGACAAATTTTCGTTGACCTACCAGATTTAAATGAGCGAAAAGAAATATTCCAAGTTCATGTAACGCCTCTTACTTTGAGTAAAGATGTTGATATTGACTTCTTATCAAAACAAACACCAGGCTTTTCTGGCGCAGATATTGCCAATGTATGTAATGAATCAGCTCTTATTGCAGCACGAAAAAACAAAAAGATTGTAGAAAAACAAGACTTCTTAGACGCTGTAGATAGAATTATTGGCGGACTCGAAAAGAAAAACAAAATTATCTCACAAGATGAGAAAAGAATTGTTGCTTTCCATGAAGCTGGACATGCCACTGTAAGCTGGTTTATGCAATACGCTTCTCCATTAGTAAAAGTTACCATTGTTCCTAGAGGACGTTCTTTGGGCGCTGCCTGGTACTTACCTGAAGAAAGACAGTTAACTACTACCGAACAACTCATTCATGAAATGTGTGCTACTTTAGGTGGACGAGCTGCAGAAAAAATCATCTTCAATAAAATTTCTACTGGGGCTCTCAGTGATTTAGAAAAGGTAACTAAACAAGCCTATTCAATGGTTTCTGTTTACGGATTAAGCGATAAACTAGGGAATATAAGCTACTACGATTCTAGTGGTAGAGATGGATTCACAAAACCTTACAGTGAAGCTACAGCCAAGTTAATTGATGACGAGGTCAGTAAATTAATTGAGGATTGCTACAAGCAAACACTAATCCTTCTTAAAAAACATAAAACTAAACTGACTAAGCTGGCTGAACTTTTACTTGAAAAAGAAGTCATTTTTAAAGAGGATTTGCTAGATTTGTTTGGACCACGAGCATGGGATAATGAAAAAGAAGATGACTCAAAACAATTGGATAACTCTGGAGACAACAATTAAGCCCTATCAATTAGAATTAATGAAAGGTTTATTATTAGATAATGAAATCCAATCTGTTATTATCAATAAAATTGATTCTTCATA
Source organism: Flavobacteriales bacterium (assembly GCA_002862585.1). Taxonomy (GTDB): domain Bacteria; phylum Bacteroidota; class Bacteroidia; order Flavobacteriales; family UBA7312. The sequence continues at coordinate 4,717 of PKDP01000081.1, forward strand.
CCTTCAATTTGGCGAAGCTGAACTAAAAGTAAAAGCATCGGATCTTGAGACAGCAAAAGAAATATTGAAAGATGTCCAAGAGTAAATTAAAGACAAGAACCATAACTGGAGCATTGTATGGCATTGTTTTTATCTCCAGTCTAATACTTGGAGAGCTCAGCAGCTCACTCTTTTTTCTTGTCGTAATGCTTCTTGCTATTAAAGAGTTTTATGCACTAGTTCAAAACGAAAAAACCAAACCTCAAGTTTACTTAGGAATGCTCATTTCGTTTGGTTTATTTGCCTCCTCATTTTTATATTTCAAAAGCTTCGAATTATCAAAAATTAGTTTCGCAATAAGTTGCTTTCTTGTTCTATTAGTGTTCATCCTTGAATTGTTCCGAAAGGAGAGTGTGAGCTATAACAACATAGGACTTACTTTGATGGGGGTTATTTACGTATCCGTTCCAATGTCATTGACATTTTTCTTGAGTCATAATGACGCTAATCAGTATGACTATATGTTCCTTTTGAGTGTCTTTATTTTAATTTGGATGAGTGATGTTGGCGGCTATTTTGCTGGGGTCAATTTTGGCAAGCACAAACTATTAGAACGCATCTCACCAAAGAAAAGTTGGGAAGGTGTAGCTGGGGGTTTTGTTCTTTGTATAATTAGCTCGATAGTTCTCTCAAACTTCGTCACTAAATTAGACCTAACAGAATGGATAATCTTAGGTATAATCATTTGCATATCTTCAGTTATTGGCGATTTAATAGAGTCAATGATAAAACGAACAGCAAACGTTAAAGATAGCGGAAATATTTTACCAGGACATGGCGGAATACTCGATCGTTTTGATAGTGCTTTACTAGTAATTCCAATAGTATATATTTATATAATTTTAATTTCATGAACTTAATTCACAAAGAAGGGTACAGAATCATTGCAACGACAATAATTCTTTTATTAGCAATAAACTATTTAGTTAGCCTGTCAGAAATAAATTGGCTTATTACATTAATACAAATCGCCACTTTAATAGTATTAGTATTGGTCGTTCAATTTTTTAGAAACCCCAAGAGAGTTGTAACAGCTAAAGAAAACGAAGTTGTAGCACCTGCTGACGGAAAAATAGTTGTAATTGAGGAAGTTGAAGAGCCTGAATTTTTCAAAGACAAAAGAATTCAAGTTTCTATTTTTATGTCTCCAGTTAACGTACATGTCAATAGGTATCCAATCAATGGCACTGTGAAATACTCAAAGTATCACCCTGGAAAATATCTCGTGGCATGGCATCCAAAATCATCAACATTAAATGAACGAACTACGGTAGTTGTTGAAAATGATAAAATAGCTCTTCTATTTCGTCAAATTGCTGGTGCAGTAGCTAGAAGAATAGTACTCTACGCTAAAAAAGATGCTTTAGCCAAAAAAGGTGAAGATTACGGATTTATAAAATTCGGTTCAAGAGTCGATGTATTTTTCCCTCTTGGAACCAAGATAAATGTTGAAATGAATCAAGTTGTAAAAGGAAACAAAACTGTGCTAGCTACATATTAATTTTTTTTAGTAACTTCGAATAAATTAAAACCATAAACAAAATGCAAAAATTAATTTTTATATTATTATTCGGGTTTTTATCCACTAATATGATTGCTCAAACAACTTCTTCAAAATCTGAAGACGTAAAAGTAGAGCAAACAGTTAAAAAATGTTCATCTTCAGATGAAGCAAAAAAATGCTGTAATAAAGATGCAAAAGCAAGTGCAGAGAAATCTAAATCTTGTTGTAAAGGCGAAAAAGCTAAGTGTTCTAGCTCCAAAAAAGAAGTAAAAGAAACTTCTGCTAAGAAATGTTCTAAAGGCGACGCATGTTGCTCAAAAACAGGAAAAAAAGTAGCTAATTGCGACAAGAAAAAACAAGGTTGTTGTAGCTCAAAGCAGATGCCAACTAGCTAAACATTTTAATAATTCATTAAAACTCGAATGGAAATTCTCTGTTCGAGTTTTTTTTTCTTCAATCAATAAAGTTCAGAATGCACTTCTATCACCACAAATTGGAAAATGGAATACGTATAGTTCACAAAAAGACAGATAGAGCTGTAGCTCATTGTGGATTAATTATTAAGGGTGGTTCTAGAGACGAGATGGAAAATGAACAAGGTCTAGCTCACTTTATTGAGCATGTGATATTCAAAGGCACGAGCAAAAGAAAAGCCTTCCATATACTTAGTCGAATGGAAGATGTTGGAGGGGAAATAAATGCCTTCACTACCAAAGAGGAAACATGTATTCACTCCTCATTCATTCCAAAGTATTACGAACGCTCCCTAGAACTACTAAGTGATAT
>PKDP01000139.1 GCA_002862585.1 Flavobacteriales bacterium
AAATTCAAGATTGGTCCTAAATCCTTTTACCAGACCAATTCCAAACAAGCATATGAACTCTACAAGGTGGCTAGAGATTTTGCTGACATTCAAAAAGACGACATCGTTTACGATTTATACACTGGAACAGGCACAATTGCTCAATTTATCTCCAAAAATGCTATGAAAGTAATAGGTGTAGAATCTGTCCCAGAAGCTATAGAGGCAGCTAAGGAGAATGCAAAAAATAATCAGATTAACAATTGCAAGTTTTACGTTGGCGATATGAAAGAGGTATTTACCGAAGATTTTATTCGTAAAAATGGCCGACCTGATGTCGTTATAACAGACCCACCTAGAGACGGTATGCATAAAAAGGTAATTGGTCAACTCTTAGACGTAGGAGCTAAAAAAATTGTGTACGTCAGCTGTAATCCTGCTACACAAGCTCGTGATTTAGCACTTATGACAGAACACTATATAGTAACTAAAGTTCAACCTGTAGATATGTTTCCTCAGACATATCACGTTGAAAACGTTGTTCTTTTAGAAAAGAAATAAATGTTAGATAAAGAGTTTTGGGATAACCGTTACAAATCTAAACAAACTGGCTGGGATATTGGCTATCCGTCCACTCCACTCAAAGAATTTATTGATGGTTTAGAGGAAACCAATTTGCACATTTTAATTCCTGGATGTGGAAGAGCTTATGAAGCTGAATACTTATACAATAAAGGTTTTAAAAATGTCAGTGTTATTGATTTATCTCCAACCGCACTAAGCGAGTTTTCTCAGCGTTTGCCTTCCTTCTCTAAAAAGAACCTTATAAACGCTAACTTCTTCAATCACAAAGGAAAATATGACATCATTTTAGAACAAACCTTCTTTTGTGCAATTGATAGAAACGTTAGAGAAAATTATGTAAGAAATTCTTATGAATTACTAAGTGATAGCGGAAAAATTGTAGGTCTACTTTTTAATGAAGAATTTGGCAATGAACACCCACCCTTTGGAGGTTCTAAATCGGAATATTTGAATTTATTTTCAGATTTATTTGATATTGAAATCATGGAAACAGCTAAAAACTCCATAGAACAAAGGAAAGGAAGAGAACTATTTATCTCATTTAAAAAGAAGAAGTTGTAAATTAGCAGTATGGGAACAAAAACACTTGTGCTTGACGCTAAACAAATGGAGCAAAAGATTTGCCGAATGGCTTGGGAGATTTTTGAGAAAAATCATCTCGAGAAAGAAATTGTAATTGCTGGTATTAGCCCTCAAGGAGCCTTACTATCTCAACGCCTTGCCGAACAGCTAAGTAAAATTTCAGGAATTCTAGTTGAAGTCATTGTTATTGAACTAAACAAAGACAACCCTTTGTCTGAGCCTGTTCAAGTAAGTGCACACAGCAATCTAAAGAATAAAGTAGTCATTTTAGTTGATGATGTACTAAAGTCTGGAAAAACACTCATGTATGGGTCTCAATACTTTCTAAATGAACCCATTAAAAAACTGATGACTACCATTCTAATTGACAGAAACTATAAAAACTACCCTATCAAAGCTGATGTCGTTGGTCTATCACTTTCAACAACTTTGCAAGAGCATGTAATGGTTGTTTTTGGAAAAAAAGAAGCCGTTTACCTAACCTAAGCCCTCAACATCTCTGTATGAGGAATATCATCTTCTAAATATTCTTTACCTGTTGACTTAAAGTTAAAGGCCTCGTAAAAAGGGACTAGATGGGACTGTGCAGAAATACGAATTTGAGGTTTACCATATAAATTATTGGCTTGTCGAATACCTTCTTCCATTAAGTCCTTACCAACACCTTTTCCTCTTACAGATAAATGTGTGGCAATTCTACCGAAAGAAATCTCATCGTAGCTAATCCCCTCTTTAACTAGTCTTAGATAGGCCACTAATTGCTGACTTTCATCAAATCCTAAAAGGTGGAAAGAATCCTTGTCTTTTTCATCTGCATCTTGATACGGGCAGTCTTGCTCAACAATAAAAATAGCTTGTCTAAACTTCATTATTTCATGAAGTTGAAATTTGCTTAAGTCGTGAAAATTGAAGAACTGCCAGTTAATTATCATTCGCTAAAAATATAAAATTACAGCTTATACGAAAGTCCTACCAAGAAACGACGGCTTTGTAATGGACCATAGGCATATGAGGTGTCAAAATTATCACCGAAAGGATTTTTCCAATCAACTAGTGGTGATGGCTGTGTATAATTGAAGACATTCTTTACCCCCATATAAGCATTAAAGGATTTATTAAAGACTTTTTTAAGTTGAAGATGATGCTGAGAAAACCAAGGTGATTTTTCTGGACGACTATAAGGCTCAGGATATGCAGGTAGCTCCATTGGTCCTACGATTTTTGCAGTCCAACTAAGACTAAAATCATTTTTAAATTGATAGCTAAAAGATGTTTTTCCAGAAAAAGAAGGAGCGAACAATTCTTTTTCTTTTACTCCATTTGTCTCAGAATATACATCCAAAAATGTAGCTCCAAGAGTTAAGCTTAAAGGAAAATCAAAATTTTGCTGAATGTTAAAGGCAAAACCTCTTGAGACTGAAAAACCATCCAGATTTGCATAGATAATTAAGTTAGGATCAATATCATAGTTCGGAACAATTTTATTATCGAAATAGGTATAAAAAACATCAAAATCAATAGCTCCCGTACTGTGTGGCAATAGAAGTAAGTGGTTGAAATTCAAATTAATATTATATGATTCTTCAGGCTCTAATTCCTCTACGATTTGAACATCTCTAGAACCCGTTAAAAAGGCATGATCTTCAGTAAATAGGTTTACTAACCTAAAACCTGTTCCACAATTGAATCTAAAAGTAGATTGTTCACCAACTTTCCACTTTACATTTAATCGTGGCGAATAAACCAATCGGTGTTCTTTATGATAATCGCTTCTTAGTCCCAATAATACCGACCATTTTTTGTTAAGTATGATTTCATCTTGAACAAAAATTGCTGGAATATATTGCCTTTCATCAATCATTGCTAAGGTACTGTCTTTATACATTTGATAGCGTTGCGATGTACCCACTAATAAATCGTGAGTATAGCCTATTTTTTTATTCCATAGTAAGTTGGAAAAATATATTTGTTGCCAGGCTTCGTGTTTTGTATTTCCATAAAAAGCATCCTGATGGTGGTAATTATAAGAAATATCCAATCGTATGTCTTCATTCGTTGGAAACTGATAACTTCCTACTAACTCGAACCTGTCCGTAAATATTGACTCTCCATAGATATTATCGCTGCCTCTATAATCTTGGCTCCATTCTTTAACCCCTCCACTCCTATCTTCATTGTAGTACTTGGCTGAAAACGATAGTGTTTTCTCACTCTTCCTTGTCAAAGACCATTTGTTAAAAAGGGAAAGCCTATTCGACAAGGGTATATCAGAAAAGTTATCATTATTATCATCCAAAAAATGATTCATTGAAAACACATTTCCACTAAAAAGCATGTCTACTTTTTTAAATTTTGGAGCAATAGAGAAATCTATATTTTTTTCAAAATGTGAAGTCACAAATGCATCAACTTCAAATGTATAAACATCTTCTGCTTGCTTAGTAATTATATTAATAACGCCAGCAACAGCTTCAGTACCATACAGTGTGGAAGAAGGCCCTTTTATTATTTCAATTTGCTTTATTAGAGAAGTAGGTATACCATTTAATCCATAAACTGTAGAAAGAGAACTCATAATTGGCATACCATCAATTAAAACCAAAGTGTAAGGACCTTCCATACCATTGATATGGATATCGTTAGTACCACATACACCGCAATTGACTTGCTTTTGAACACCATTTACATTTTCAATGACCTCCATAAGATTTGATGTAGCTATCTTTTTCAAAACTTTTTGACTAATGACATCAACTTTTACAGGTGATGCACTAATAAAAGTCTCACGCATAGTTCCAGTAATAACTACTTGATCTAAATCATAAGCTAAAGAGGTTAGTTGAATTTCTAGAGGCTCAGTGTGTAATGATCTAAGGTCAATTGTTTTACTATAAGTTTTGTATCCAACCGAAGAAATCTGTAAATCAACTTTCTCATTTTTCACATCAAGTTTAAAAAATCCGTTTTCATCAGTAGATGTACCTTCAGTAGTTCCCTTAATGCTTACAGAGGCAAATGGTAAAATATCGTTTGTTGTTGACTTAACAACTCCTGAAAGTGTATTATTTTGTGAATATACTGTAAGCTGACAACAGCAAAATATTGGAAGCATAAAAATTTTCACAGCACTATGGTTTTTTAAAAAATGACGCAACATATTTAAGAGATTATTTATAATTAGTTTAAATAAAGATATAATTATTTTCAAAAATTTAGGCAAAACTAAAAAAAATTCTCATTAAAATTTAATACTTTTGTAAAATGACCACACTGGCTGAAGAAAATTACTTAAAAGCTATACTTAAATTATCCAATTATACATTGGAAATAGTATCTACAAATGCTATTGCTAAAGAGCTTAAAACCAAAGCATCATCGGTAACTGAAATGATTAAAAAATTAACTGATAAAAAATTAGTTAATTATCAGAAATACAAAGGAGTATCATTAAGCAAATCGGGATATAAAACAGCTATTGATATTGTAAGAAAGCATCGCCTTTGGGAATGTTTTTTAGTGAGTAAATTACAATTCGATTGGGACGAAGTACACGACGTGGCCGAACAGCTGGAACACATCAAATCATCTAAACTCATTGATTCGCTTGATATTTTTTTAGGCAACCCTAAAACAGACCCTCACGGCGAACCGATTCCCAACATTAATGGAGAGTTTCCAAAATCAAACTCTTTACCCTTAAGCGAATTTCCTAATGATATTATAGGTGAGGTAATTGGCGTATCGAATGACGACCCCTCACTACTTAAATATTTAGACTTTCTTTCACTTTCAATTGGCAGTAAAGTGATAATTAATAAAAAGATAGATTTCGATAACTCTTTTGAAATAGTAATTAATAATAAACAAAATCATATCAGCCACAAAGTGGCAAAAACACTTTTAATCAGAGAATTATGATAAACGATTTATATACATGGTTTGTAGCACAACATGCTGTTATTCAAGCTTTACTGGCTGGGCTTTTTACCTGGGGACTAACCGCTTCAGGGGCTGCATTAGTTGTATTTTTTAATAATACCAACAGAAAATTATTAGACGCTTCACTAGGGTTCACTGGTGGTGTAATGATAGCTGCTAGTTTTTGGTCACTTCTATCCCCCGCTATTAGTTACGTAGAAATGCAAAATGAAATGGGAACGTCTAATTTACCTTCTTGGTTCCCTCCTGCAGTAGGCTTTTTTATGGGAGCCTTATTTTTATATTGGCTAGATAAAATCATTCCACACTTGCACCTCTTCAAAAAAGTAGAGGAAGCTGAAGGCTACCCAACCAAATGGAAAAAAACTATCTTATTAGTTCTAGCTATTGCCTTACATAATATCCCTGAAGGCTTGGCAGTTGGGGTAGCATTTGGTGCTATTTCTTATGGAATTCCTGGATTCGAAATTGGAGCTGCTATAGCCCTAGCAATTGGAATAGGTATTCAAAATTTCCCAGAGGGCTTTGCCGTATCTATGCCACTAAGACGACAAGGCGTTAGTAAATGGAAGAGCTGGAAGTGGGGACAATTATCAGCAATTGTAGAGCCTATTTTTGCAGTTATCGGTGCGGCAGCGGTAATCTACACTTTACCTATATTACCTTACGCTCTAGCCTTCGCTGCTGGCGCTATGATATTCATAGTAGTTGAAGAAGTTATTCCAGAAAGCCAAAGTGGTGGAAATACGGACCTCGCCACTATGGGACTTATTGCTGGATTTATCGTCATGATGATTCTTGATGTTGCGCTAGGATAAAATCCGTAACTTCGCCGCAACATGAAATCGGTGAACATCCAAAATAAAAAAGCACGTTTTGAGTATCAAATACTTGATAAATTTGTGGCTGGCATACAACTTACAGGGACAGAGATAAAATCCATTCGCGAGAGTAAAGCGGCTATTACCGATTCGTTTTGCTCTTTCAAAAAAGATGAACTTTTTATTGTTGGTATGCATATAGAAGAATATGCCTTTGGTAATTATGCCAACCACCTACCTAAACGTGAAAGAAAACTCCTCTTAAACCGTCAAGAACTGGATAAGATTCAAAAGAAGATGAAAGATGTGGGATTAACCATCGTTCCTCTCAGATTGTTCTTAAGCGAAAAAGGATGGGCAAAATTAGAAATTGCTGTGGCTAAAGGTAAACAACTTCACGACAAGCGAAACACCCTTAAAGACAGAGATGTTCAGCGAGATATCGACAGAGCAAGCAAATAACTACATCAAGAGGAATAGGAAGAGAGCAGAATATACTAAAGCCGCCAAACTATTACAGGAGAACCTTCTTAATTAATAATTTTTAGTAATTTGATAAGCAATACCCACACCAACAATATTTAACAATAAGCCTAAAACAAAACCTATCCAACAAAAAGTCAGATTTCTTTCATAGGTTGAAAACGACAAAGCATCTCCTTCAACGGATAGTTATGTTAGCTCAGTAGTTTTTTGAATTGGAAAGGAAGCGTGTAAAAAATAGGGTAACACACAAAGTAAAAATAAAATTGAAACTATCTTTTTCATGTTTTAATTAAGTTAACTTTAAAATCGTCGCGAATTAATTAAAAAAATCTAATTGAACTAACATTTTACAACATAATAAAATCACACATAGTGAATAAAATATTACGATTTCAAAACAACTTTTTTAGCCTATAAAAATACTCGCAAAAAAAAGCCCCTCTTTTGAGGGACTTTTCCACTAACTAAAAGAAGAAAGTTATGCTACTTATCTTCCTTTACTTCTTCAAAGTCTACGTCGGTAACGTCATCGGCTCCTGCTTCTGGATTTGCCTGAGCATCACCGCCGTCTGCAGCTTGCTGATCTTGTGTGGCTTTGTACATTTCTTCAG
>PKDP01000013.1 GCA_002862585.1 Flavobacteriales bacterium
TGTTCTATGGAGGACTTGGTTATACAGGTTCGACTGGGGCTTCTACAGTGTTGTCTGACTACATGTTCCCAGGTTTGTCTGACCCATTGAATTGGGCGACCGGAGGTGTTGATATGTCATCAGCTTTCCCTGACGGATGGTTTGAAAGTACGAATAATAACCCTGCTGCTGACCGTCGATTTGTGCAGTCTGCTGGACCCTTTACATTAAAGCCAGGTGCTATTAATAATATCACAGTTGGTATTGTATTCGGAAGATCTACAGACGGAGATTTATACGCTTCAGTAGAAGCTATGAAGCAGGCAGATACAAAAGCACAGGCATTATTTGATGCGTGTTTTAAAATACTATCTCCACCTGATGCACCGAGATTGACAATCCAAGAACTAGAAAATGAATTAATTCTGACTATCGACAACCCTTCTTCTTCAAATAACTATGAGGAGGCTTATGAGGAGTTAGATGAAATTAATATCGCTGACCCAACAGTTGATCGTTATTATCGATTTGAGGGATATCAAATTTATCAGTTGAAAGATGACGAAACGTCTGTTGCTGATATATCTGATCCTGAAAAGGCTCGATTAGTCGCACAATGTGATATTGAAAATGACATTGATAGACTTATAAACTTTGATTTTGATGAGGCTTTAGGATTTTCAATTCCTGTAGAGATGGTTGACGGTTCTAATAACGGAATTCGTCACTCATTTAAGTTAACTGAAGATAAGTTTGCACAAGGTAGCCCTACTTTGGTTAACCACAAGACCTATTATTACGTTGCGGTCGCTTATGCTTATAATCAGTTTAAGGAATATAATCCTGAAGACCCAACTTTACTTGATGGGCAAAGAAAACCTTATATTTCTTCTCGTCTGAATTTTGATGGAACTGCAATCAGCAGCACACCAGCTGTTCCTCACGCACCAATTGCAGAGGCTGGTGGTACACTTCAATTGATTGAATATGGTTCATCTCCACAAATAACACGTTTAGATGGATTTGGAAATGGAAATAGAGACCTCGAATTGACCCAAGAAAGTATCGATGAGATTTTGGATCAAGGGTCTATGTTGACTCCGACTTATGATTATGGTAAGGGCCCAATAAATATTAAGGTAGTCGATCCTTTGAATTTAGCAAGTGGGTATTTCGAATGTAAATTTAGGGACTACACAGTTCAGAATTCTGGTAATGCAGCAGATACGGCAAGCTGGGTGATTTACCGCTATGCTTCTGAAGACGATGTAACACCGCTGGATTCGGCTACATCTCAAAGAACTATTGCCTTTGACAATGAACAGATTGTTCCGGAGTGGGGTATTTCGGTTCAAATCAAACAGGAAAAATATTTTGTTCCTGCAAGTGGAAATTCAGGAGGACCGGAGACAAAGACAACAACAATGATTTCTTCTTCAATTAATTTTGCGGATTCATCGAAGCAATGGTTAACGGGAGTAAAGGATAATGACGCTTATTACCCAACAAACTGGGTTATTTGTGGTGAATACGACCCAGATGAAGAAACAGAATGCTTAGACGATGGTCCAAGTTATCTAAACCCATGTAACTATCAAGATGAAATCACCAAAGATCAAAGCCCAGTATGGGAAGGGCTTCTCGATGGAATTATTGCACCACATCAATTGGTCGGATACCAAGCTGATTATGCGCCAATGGCTTATCTTGGAACCGTAGCTACAAATGTTCGGAAAAATGCGGCGATTAGCTTCGCACCAAGTGTAGATATTGTATTTACGAGCAATCAAGAGTTTTGGACACGTTGTCCAGTTTTTGAGACAGGACGTGACGCAGGTCTGAATATCGGTGGAGTTGCTGCTGGTAAATTACGAATGAGTCCTAGCGTTGGTAAAGATGGACTTGAAGATGGTTCTGGAACAGGAATGGGTTGGTTCCCTGGTTATGCAATTGATTTGGAGACAGGCGCTAGGCTTTATATGGCGTTTGGTGAGAATTCCTTTTTAGGTGGAGAGAATGGTGCCGATATGATTTGGAATCCAACATCTAATTTGGTAAGTAACGTTGGAACTCCTCTTATGGGAGGCGTACATCCAATATATGTCTATAGCAAAGACATAAAGAAAGTAAATGGATATAGTCAGTCTTATGATTTACCAGCATATGATCCGTATCAGGCAGAAACGCAAGGCGATCACCAATTAAAAGCACTTATTGATATTGCCGAATCTAGTCCAACTACGGCGAACTGTAGACCTATTTATGCGACGCTTTCGTGGGTTTGTTATCCAATGTTAGCAGAAGGGCAAGAACTTCTTTCAACTGATGTGACCATGAAACTGCGTATCAACAAGGAATATAAAAACTATGTAGCCTCGGGTCAGAATGACGGAAAGCCGATGTATTCGTGGAGTATGGATGACATAGCGACCGTTACAGCTTCTCAGGATCAACTGAAAGAGGCCTTGGATATTATTAACATTGTGCCTAATCCTTACTATGCGTTCTCTGAATATGAGAGAAATAGGTTAGAAACCAAGGTTAAGATTACAAACCTGCCAGAGCAGTGTACAGTGAAAATTTATACTGTCAATGGAAAGTTAGTTAGAGAATTTAAGAAAGATAGTCCAATTACATCATTGGATTGGGACTTGACCAATTTCAAAGCTATTCCAGTTGCCTCTGGAATTTATTTGATTCATGTCTCAGTGCCCAATGTTGGCGAGCGTGTATTGAAATTCTTTGGCGGAATGAGACAGGTTGACTTACAGGGTATATAATTAGATTAGAAAAAAGAAATAATTAGTTATGAAGAATAGTATAAAAATTGCATTTGTTCTTTTGTTTTTGTCTCCTATGCTTTTTGCGGGAAACGAGGATAGAGTAGGTTCTGCAGGAGCGTCTCATTTGTTGATTAACCCATGGGCTAGAAGCTCTGCTTTAGGTGATGCAGGTATTGCAAGTTCAAATGGATTAGAAGCTTCTTACATGAACATTGCAGGTTTAGCTTTTACGGATCAAACGCAAATGAAGTTCAATTACAGCAACTGGATGGGAAGTGCAGGGATTTCTTTCAACTCAGCGGGTATTGCACAAAGGGTATCTGAATCTAGTGTGATTGCAATAAGCATTCAGTCTATGAATTATGGTGATATTCCCATTACTACAGTTGAAAACCCAGAAGGAAACATTGGTTTCTTTTCTCCGAGAACCAATGTCTTTAACATTGGTTATGCTAGAACATTCTCTTCAAGCATTTATGGAGGTATTAATTTTAAGGTTATATCTGAAAATATATCAAACCTTAAGGCTACAGGTATAGCCATAGATGCTGGTATTCGCTATGTTACAGGTGAGCAAGAGCAGGTCAAATTTGGAATTACATTGAAAAATGTAGGACCGGTTATGAAATACAAAGGTGATGGTCTCGCGCAGCAGGCTGCTTATGTAACTACTGGCTTTATTGCCTCTCTTGAAGAGCGCTCCTCTGCTTTTGAGATGCCATCTTTATTATCTATCGGAGGTTCATATGATTTCATTTTTAACGAAAGCAACAAACTAAACCTAGGTTTAGGTTTTACAGCAAATTCTTTTTCGAATGACCAATACAGAATTGGATTAGACTACGGCATGACCAACGAGAGAATGGCATTTAACATTCGCGGTGGGTATGTTTACGAAAAGAATCTTTTGGATGTCGAGAATCGTTCTAACGCCTTAGTTGGTCCTACTGCTGGTTTTTCAATTGATGCCTTAGTTGGGAAAAGTAAAAACGCCTTAGGCGTTGAATATTGTGCTCGATTTGCCGGTATTTTTGGAACCATTCATACTATAGGAGCAACGATCAGCTTAAAATAACTCGAATATTTATTTTTAACCATTGAATTAGGCCCTTTCGGGGCCTATTGACTTATATACATTCATCATGTCGAAGATTAATTATTACACTCCTGAGGGCCTTAAGAAATTAAAAGACCAACTTGAAGAACTGAAAACAGTTCAACGGCCATCAATTTCTCAGCAAATAGGTGAAGCTCGTGATAAAGGAGATTTATCTGAAAATGCTGAATATGATGCAGCTAAAGAAGCTCAAGGTATATTAGAGATGAAAATATCTAAACTTCAAACTGTAATATCCAATGCAAGATTAATCGATGACACGAACATTGATAATTCAAAGGTTTATATACTTTCAAAGGTTAAGATTAAGAATGCATCTAATGGCATGGAAATCGATTATACCTTAGTCGCAGAAAATGAAGCTGATTTAAAAGCTAAGAAAATTTCTGTTGAGTCTCCAATTGGAAAAGGATTACTAGGTAAATCTAAAGGAGATATTGCAGATATTGTGACTCCTGGAGGTACAATGAAATTTGAGATTATAGAAATTTCGCGATAATGTCAGGTATATTTACTAAAATTATAGACGGTGAAATCCCTTGCTACAAAATAGCAGAAGATGATTCGTTTATAGCCTTCTTAGATATTCAGCCTTTGGTTGCAGGTCATACTTTAGTCATTCCAAAAAAAGAGATTGATTATGTGTTTGATTTAGATGACACGACCCTAAAAGAAATGATGATTTTTTCTAAAATGGTTGCTGCAAAGATAAAAGCTGCTGTGCCCTGTAATAGAATAGGTGTTTCAGTCATTGGTCTTGAAGTTCCGCATGCCCATGTTCATTTAGTGCCCATAAATCGAATTGACGATATGAATTTTACAAAAGATAAGTTAGTACTTTCAAATGACGAAATGAGTGCAATCCAAGAACGTATTGTTAAGCAAGCTTAGAATGCTTTATTCCAGCTCAAAATTGGTATAAAATGTCATTCCTCCTGTATAATTTTCGGCTGAAATAGTAAAGGATATAGATTGGTGCCCAGTACTTCCTTTTGTGTCATAGACCAATGTTATCTCAGTACTTTCGTTCGGAAGCAATTCGAGTTTGTCACTACTCGTTTTTTTGACCAAAGTGTTTACGGGTAAATTAATCGTGATTTTTTCACTTGACGAATTTTTTACTGAGAAAGAATTTGACAAAACGACACCACTTTTTTTATTGCCAAGATTTTTAACCAATCCCTCAGACTTTAGAGGGAAGATTGATTTATCTCTATCAATGGCAATGTGTTCGAGCTGAATCCGACGTTCCATTCCTGCTCCTTTTGAAAATACTGATTCATTTTGAACCATAGCATCATCACTAATACTTTGGTCGGCTGTATATTCACCAAAGGGAAGATAAATAAAATTGAATGTTGGGTTATTTTCATTTAAATAAGGCTTGAATACACCATTGTCAACAGTTTAAAGTAATTGATGAGCGATGAGATTCTGCGTTTGGTCAGGTTTACATTATAGGCTGTTTTTGCAATAGGACTGGCATATCCTTTGATACTTAATTCGATTTTTGACCCAGCTATAAGCTCTTCAAGCAAAATATCTTTTACTTGAGTAATTGGATCGATTTTTCGATATTCTTCAACCTCATCTTTAGTTCTATATTGTTGCGCATCAGACATTGAGTGTCCTCTGTATCTATATGTTTTAATATCTAATAATGATGGACCTTTTCCAGCTCTTGCATGATTAACACACTCATCAATAGCTTCAGCTACTTTTACAGGATCCATTCCATCAACTGGCATTGATGGCATTTCATATGGCTCTCCTAATTTCCAAAGGTCTGCTTGACTAGTTGTTCTTGCTACTGAAGTACCCATTGCATATCCATTATTTTCAACAATATAAATTACAGGAAGCTTCCACAATGCTGCAAGGTTTATAGACTCATGAAATGAACCTTGCCTAATTGCCCCATCTCCTAAAAAACATAAAGTAACACTATCTCTATTAAAATATTTATCTCCAAAAGCAATCCCAGTTCCCAATGGAATTTGTCCACCCACTATACCATGACCACCAAAGAAATTATGTTTTTTTGAAAAAATATGCATTGAACCTCCAAGACCACTTGAAGTTCCAGTTGCCTTTCCAAATAGCTCAGCCATTACACGCTTTGGGTCTTCTCCAAGGCCAATTGCATGAACATGACTTCTGTAAGAACTTATCATTCTATCTTTTTTTGGATCTGTTGAATGAAGACAACCTGCAAGGACAGCCTCCTGTCCATTATATAAATGGAGAAATCCTCTAATTTTTTGTTGAATATATTTTGCGGCAAGTTTATCCTCAAACTTTCTCCACAATAACATATTTTCGTACCAATCTAAATAAGTCTTTCCAGTAATTTTTTTCATACAAAACAGTTGATGCTTGTTATTATAAGACGAAGCAAAAATACTCATTTCTTTAGTATATTGCAATAAAATTAGAGTGGACCCAAAAAAATTATATTCTTTATTCTCTTCCTCCACTGGAGTGTCTATAGATACTAGAAAAATTAGTAAGGATCAAATGTTTTTTTCATTGAGAGGTAATAATTTTGATGGAAATAAATTTGCATTAGAGGCTATTAAAAATGGAGCTAAATTTGCTGTAGTTGATGATAAAAGATTAGAAGATAAAGATAATAGGATAATTTATGTTAATGACTCTCTCAAAGCTCTTCAAGATCTTAGTAATTACCATAGATCTCTTTTTGATACAAAAGTAATTGGAATAACAGGGAGTAATGGGAAGACTACAACAAAAAACTTAATTTATTCAATACTCTCTCAAACCTACAATGTAATTAAAACTAAAGGTAACCTCAATAATCATATCGGAGTTCCTTTATCCCTTTTAGATATTAATGAAAATGTTGATATAGCTGTAATAGAAATGGGTGCTAATCATATTGGAGAGATTAAAGCATTATGTGAAATTGCAATGCCAGACTTTGGATTAATTACTAATTATGGATATGCTCATCTAGAGGGGTTTGGGGGGTTTGAAGGAGTTATTAAGGGAAAGAGTGAAATGTTTGAATATTTGA
>PKDP01000020.1 GCA_002862585.1 Flavobacteriales bacterium
TGTTAACATTTGAGAAGCACTTACCTTTTTACCGTCTGCCATAACTATAACTTCGGCAATATCTTTAAGCGAATCAATTACTCTCCTATCCTCTTTTAGCTGAATACCTTTCTGAGTAAAGTACCCATAAACAATAGTTTCACCAACATTAACTTTTCCTGAATCTACTATTACGTTTCCCGTTAAGATATTTAGAAAAGTAGATTTTCCAACTCCATTTTTACCAACAATACCAATCCTCTCTCCTTTTTTAAATGTGTAGTCAAAACCTTTAAGAATATCAATCTGGTTATAAGATTTATATATCTTCTTTAGCTCTAGAATTTTACCGCCAATTCTACTCATTTTTATTTCAAGATTCAACTCCTGTGTCACTTTCTTATTAGTAGCTTTTTCTTTTATGTTATCGAAATTTGTAATACGAGATTTAGATTTAGTGGTACGAGCTTTCGGAGATCTTCTCATCCACTCTAGCTCCTTTTTCATAAGCTTATTAGCTTTTGATAATTCAGTGTTGTAAACCGCTTCTCGTTCTGCTCGTTTTTCCAAGAAATAAGCATAATTACCAGTGTGATGGTATAATTTACCATCTTCCAACTCAAGTATATTGTTACAAACTCTATCTAGAAAATATCTATCGTGAGTTACCATTAATAAGGTAATCTTTTGTTGTTGTAAGTATTTTTCCAACCACTCAATCATATCAACATCAAGATGATTAGTAGGCTCATCAAGTAAAAGTAATTCAGGTTCATCAAGTAATAACAATGCTAGTAATAATCGTTTTTTCTGACCACCTGATAATGCACCTACTTTTTGTGAAAGATTATTAATATTAAATTTTGAAAGTATTTGTTTTATTCGTCGTTCATAATCCCAAGCATTAGCATTATCCATCTTGGTAGTTAAATCTTCTAACGTTCTATTATTCAGAATACTGTTGTTTGAAAAATCTTCTAAAGCCTGTTCGTATTCCTGTATAAGTTGATTAGTATTTGTTTGGCTTTGTTTTAGTAATTCATCAATAGTCAGTGAGTTATTAAAGTTAGGTTCTTGTGCTAAATAACCAGTTCTTATACCTTTTCTTAGTGTTACACTCCCTTCATCGGCTATGTCTTCAAATGCTATTATTTTTAATAAGCTAGATTTACCTGTACCATTATTTGCAATTAAAGCCATTTTATCTCCTTGGCTCAATCCAAAAGTTAAGGATTCAAAAAGAATTCGTTCACCATAGTTTTTACCTAAATTATCTACTGATAAATAGTTCATTGTACACTGTTTTTACCGGCTAAAAAACCTGTTGTCCATGCTGCTTGAAAATTAAATCCACCAGTGATACCATCTACATCAAGGACTTCACCACAAAAATATAAACCCTTATATAATTTACTTTCTAATGTTTTAGGGTTAACTTCTTCTAATAACACTCCTCCACAGGTTACGAACTCTTCTTTAAAGGTTGTTTTACCTTTAACTTTATATGTATCATTAAGTAAGGTGTTTAATAGTCTATTACTTTCTTTTTTTGATAAACTATACCAAGTAGAATTGATTGATATATTTACTTTTTCTAATAGAAATACCCATAATCTATTTGGTAAATCAAAAGGGTTTTTATTAGATATAGTTCTATTGCTGTTTTTATTTTCAGAGATAATCGAATTGTATTCTTGCTCTGATAGATTAGCCCAATTAATATTTATGTTGAAATTATAGCTATTAGCTTCTAACTCTCTAGCATTCCATGCTGATGATTTTAGTATTGCTGGTCCACTCATTCCCCAATGTGTTATTAACAATGGACCAGATTGCTTTTTCTTAATACCTTGTATGCTTACAGATGTGTTTTGAGCAACCACACCCATCAAATCTTTAATCTTTTCATTAGGCATATTGAAAGTGAATAAGGATGGAACAGGGTCTACAATTGTTAATCCTAAATCAGATAACCAATCAAAACCTTGCTTTTTAGTACTTCCTCCAGAAGCGATAATTACTCTTTCTACTTGAATTATTTCATCGTTTATTTCTAAATTAAATCCGATATCAGTTTTAGTGATTTTTTTGACTGAATTATTTAGTTTAATATCTATTCCTTCTTTACTACATTCTCTTAACAAACAATCGATAATAGTCTGAGAGTTATCAGTAATGGGAAACATTCTATTATCGTTCTCTGCTTTAAGCTTAACACCCCTAGATTCAAACCAGTCTATTGTATCTTTGGTAAAAAAATAGGGGAACGATTTTTTGAGAAATGATCCACCTCTAGGATATTTTTTGGATAGTTCTGAAATACTAAAACAGGCGTTGGTGACATTACATCGTCCGCCACCAGAAACTTTTACTTTGGATAATAATTTATTTGACTTCTCGAATAAGAATACCTCATATTTTGGGGAAGATTGTTTTGCTGTAATCGCAGCCATAAAACCTGCTGCTCCCCCTCCTATTACTGCTATTCTCATAGTTCAAAGATAAAAAAGAATAAAACTAGTGTTTTGAGTTTGGAAATTAAATCTTCCTCATCCTCAAACTTTCAGGCGTTACCTCCAAATATTCATCCTCAGCAATGTATTCCATTGCTTCTTCGAGTGAAAATTGAATATTAGGTGCAATCTTCATAGCATCATCAGTTCCTGATTTACGCATATTGGTCAATTGCTTTCCTTTTACCAAGTTAACTTCTAAGTCGTTATCTCTTGAATGTTCGCCAATAACTTGTCCTTTGTAGATAATATCAGCAGGTGCTACAAAAAATCGTCCTCTGTCTTGTAATCTATTTAATGCAAATGGTGTTGCTGGTCCTTGTTCCGAAGATATTAAAGATCCTTTTAATCTTGAAGGAATTTCGCCTTTATAGGGCTTATATTCTCTAAATCGGTGAGTCATCACAGCTTGTCCAGAAGTAGATGTTAGCATATTATTACGTAGTCCGATTAATCCTCTTGAAGGAATATCAAATTCAAGATGCTGCAAATCACCTTTCGGCTCCATGACTAATAAATCGCCTTTTCTTTGTGTAACCAATTCTATGGCTTTTCCAGAAAAATTTTCTGGAACATCAATAACTAATGTTTCAAATGGCTCATGCTTTTGCCCGTCTACCTCTTTAATGATAACTTGAGGCTTTCCGACTTGGAGTTCATAGCCTTCTCTCCTCATTGTTTCTATTAAAACTGATAAGTGGAGAATACCTCTTCCATATACATTAAATTTATCTTCGGTATCAGTAGCTTCTACCTTTAATGCCAAGTTCTTTTCAGTCTCTTTGTAAAGTCTATCTCTCAAGTGTCTTGAGGTGACAAACTTACCTTCTTTACCGAAAAACGGTGAATTATTAATGGTGAACAACATACTCATTGTTGGCTCATCCACTTTAATTCGCGACATGGCTTCAGGATTTTCCAAATCGGTTAAGGTATCACCTATCTCAAAATCATCTAAGCCAATAATGGCACATAAATCGCCACTACGTACATTTTGGACTTGTTCCCTAACCAATCCATTAAAAACAAATAACTCTTTTATACGTACTTTCTTTTGGGCCCCATTTTTGCAAAGCATGTAATCTTTTCCAGTACTTAAATCACCTCTGAAAACTCGACCAATGGCTATTCGTCCCTTGAAGGATGAATAATCTAAAGATGTTATTTGCATTTGAGGTGTTCCATCTTTATAAGGTGCCTCAGGAATATTTTCTAAAATGGCATCTAATAGTGGAAATATATTATCGTTTGGATTTTTCCAATCGGTATTCATCCATCCCATCTTAGAAGATCCATAAATAGTGGTGAAGTCTAATTGATATTCTTCAGCTTCCAAGTTAAACATCAACTCAAAAACTGCTTCATTAACGATATCAGGAGTACAATTTTCCTTGTCTACCTTATTAACTACAACAATTGGCTTTAAACCTAATTCAATAGCTTTTCCGAGCACAAAACGTGTTTGAGGCATAGGACCTTCAAAAGCATCAACTAATAGAAGTACGCCATCAGCCATTTTTAATACTCGTTCTACTTCTCCACCAAAATCGGCGTGACCTGGTGTATCAATGATGTTAATCTTAACATCTTTATAAGTTACAGAAACGTTTTTTGAGAGAATAGTTATTCCTCTTTCTCTTTCTAAATCGTTATTGTCAAGTATAAGTTCACCTGTTTCTTTTCTACTGTCGAGTATTTCAGACGATTGAATAATCTTATCGACTAATGTAGTTTTACCATGATCAACATGAGCAATAATTGCTATGTTTCGGATTGATTGCATAATTTACTTTGAATCTCTATTAACTCTTAATTCTCTTCCATCTATATATATACCTCTAAAACTATTAGTGATATTTTTAGAATGACGGCTATCTACTTCAAAATAGCTACAGTTTTTTTGTAAGTCAACATTACCTAAATCAGATTTACGAATTTTAGTAGTATCAGTGATAAAATCAATCATATCAGATTTACTAACTCCATCCATTTTACCAACATTTATGAAAAAACGTGTTCCATTTTTCGAGGACTTTTTCACTTTATTATCGTCTTTACGTTTAAAGTCAGACTTAGAACGGTCTCTTCTATCTCCTCTACCCTTTTCACTTCTTTCACTTCGCTTAGAATCTCTACTAGAACGCTTTGAAGCTTTTTCACTTTCGTTAAGGTTTTTACGACTCTTACTATAGTTTAATGCTTCTATTTCTTGAGAAACTAACTTTTCTACAAGTTCCTCAAAACTCATTGAGCCAAGTAACATTTGAATGTCTGTAAGAAGTTTGCCGTTTAGCTCCTTTTTAACAGGTAATTCTATAAGATGCTTTGCCCAACTATTTAATCGAATATTTAATATATCATCAACAGAAGGGATGCTAATTTTGTCGATTTTTAACTTTAGGCTTTTCTCTAGATTATCAAGTTTTCTCATGTCTCTATTAGTAAGTAAAGACAATGAAATACCCTTTTTACCTGCTCTAGCTGTTCGTCCACTTCTATGCGTGTAGTAAGAAGGGTCATCTGGTAATGCATAGTGAATAACGTGAGTTAAGTCATTCACATCAATACCTCTTGCTGCTACATCAGTAGCTACAAGCACTTGAAGTGTATGATTTTTAAATCGCTTCATTACTCTATCTCTTTGAGCTTGTGATAAATCACCATGAAGTGCTTCCGATTGGTAACCGCTTTTGTTTAAGTCATCAGCTAATTGTTGAGTTTTAATTCTAGTACGGCAGAAAATTACACCTCTAAAACCTTTTTCAACATCTAACACTCTTTTTAATCCTTCAAATTTATCTGAAGATTTAACTACTGCATACTGGTGCTCTATATTTTCGTTGACTTGATTTCCAGTAGAAACCTTAACTTCAACAGGTTTAGACATATAACTTTTTACAATATGTCTAATTTCTTTTGGCATTGTAGCCGAAAACAACCAAGTATTTTTAGAATCTCCTGTGTAAGCTAATATATCATCCAAATCCTCTTTGAATCCCATATTAAGCATTTCATCTGCTTCATCAAGAACAATAAATTTAATAGTACTTAAATCTAAAACTTTTCGTCTCATCAAATCAAGTAGACGACCAGGTGTAGCAATAACAATTTGAGGCGTTCTTCGCTTGATATCCTTCATTTGAACAACAATTGAAGCACCACCGTAAACTGATTGAATCCGAATATTTGGAAGATACTTTGCGAAAATTTCTAATTGACCTGCTATTTGCTGACCTAATTCTCTAGTCGGAGCTAGTATTAAAGCTTGTGTATCTTTTTGATCTGGGTTAATCCAATCAAGTAGTGGTAAACCAAAAGCGGCTGTTTTACCAGTTCCAGTTTGTGCTAAACCAATAAAATCTTGTGGTTTTTCATTTAGTAATGGAATGGCTTGTTCTTGTATTGGAGATGGATTTTCAAAACCTAGTTCAGGAAGAACTTGCATTAAAGGTTTAGAAAGTCCTAATTCTGAGAAACTTTTCAAAGTGTTAAATAGGTTGATTAATGAGTTTGCAAAACTAACCTTTTTTATTTCTAGAGTATTATAAAAATCATTAAATAAAAAAAGCCCCTTCAAATGAAGAGGCTCTTATTTATTAGGTATATAGTTTAAACTATGCTTTCTTTAAAAAAGGAAGACCAGTTTTTGAGTTTTCTACAACCGTTTTACCTGCAGGAACTGCGTCTAAACCAGTACTACGCTCGTCTTTTGAAAAATAATAGATTGTTTGAACTCTTCCTGTTGACTTTAAAGTTACATCTTTAGAGTTTAAAAAATAAGTTTGTCCTTTACTATTAGTGTGCGAAAATGCCATAATTATAAAATTTTAATTAATGATTAATTTATTTCTTTGTCGAGTTCAATTTATAAAAAATTACATTTCACTCCTCTTTTCGAGCAAAAAAAAACAATATTAATTATTGACAATAAAAATCTCCTTTTAGAGAGCTATAGATTTGATTCGGTTTAGAACTTTTGAAAATGAAAGATAAAGCCATTATTTACTGATAGTCATGTGTTAAAAAGTTGTGAAACTCAATTAAACTTAAAACAGCACCTTTAAAATCATAAAGCATTATAAATCAATGATTTATATGAAGATTAAATCTTTAAATAAGATTATATTATCCTGAAATAGATAAACAATTATTTATCATTTGTTAAATGCTTAATTATGACGATTTATAAATGCTAGAGAAGAATGTATTTTTTTCAAAGATAGCCCTACTAGAAAAAGTTATTAACAATAAAAGTGATGTTTCAGGCGCCTATTTTATGATACTATAAAAGATTTCCTACCGTAAAAGTGCTAAATAACTTTTTGTTTCCTTGTAAAAGTGAATGGTTTATCTTTTGATAGATTTGAATCAAATGTAAGTCAGTTTAATCACATTCAATCAGATTTAAT
>PKDP01000152.1 GCA_002862585.1 Flavobacteriales bacterium
TTATTTTCAGCTGGTGGTTCTGTTTCCGAACAATGGGCACCAAAATTCGCTGATGTTGGTGCTACGGTCATAGATAATTCGTCGTTTTGGAGAATGTCAGATCAACACCCCCTAGTAATTCCTGAAATTAACGGTAACACTATATCCAAAGAGCATAAAATTATTGCTAATCCCAATTGCTCAACCATTCAACTACTAATGGCTTTAAAGCCTTTGCATGACGAATATCAAGTCAAACGTGTAGTCGTTTCTACCTATCAATCCATTACAGGAACTGGCGTAAAAGCCGTTAGGCAATTAGAAAACGAAAGGAAGGGAGAGAAAGGAGAAATGGCTTACCCTTATCCCATTCACGAAAACGCACTTCCACACTGCGATGTGTTTGAAGGTAATGGCTACACTAAAGAAGAGATGAAACTATCTCGCGAGACTAAAAAAATCATGCAAAATAACAGTATAGAAGTAAGTGCTACGGCTGTTCGTGTGCCTGTTAAAGGCGGTCATTCTGAAAGTGTAAACATTGAGTTTTACGCTGATTTTGAGCTCTCTAAAGTGAGACAGTTGCTAAACGAAATGCCAGGCGTAAGCGTACAAGACAATACTGACGTAAACACCTACCCCATGCCTATATATGCGGAGGGAAAAGACGAGGTATTTGTTGGAAGGATTCGCCGAGACTTTTCACAAAAAAACACACTTAATATGTGGGTGGTTGCCGACAACCTGAGAAAGGGTGCGGCTACTAACACCGTTCAAATTGCTGAGTACCTCATAAAAAACGAGCTTATATGATAATTAGCCACAAGCATAAATATGTTTTTGTGGGTTTGCCTTTAGCGGCCTCAACAGCCATCTCCAAAGAACTGTGCGAAATGTATGATGGTGAACCCATTTTATCTAAACATTCTTTGTATCAAGATTTTCTAAAAATAGCAAGCGAAGAAGAGAGAGCATATAAGGTTATTGCAACCTTTAGGAATCCCCTAGATCATATTGTTAGCGTTTATAAAAAATATAAAGAAAACGTAAATGATATTTACACCAAAAAGGAATTATTAACTAAAAACGGAGGGTTTATAAGTCAAAGAGACGCTAATATTTCGAATACGCTACGAAAAGAAAATAAATCATTTGAATGGTTTTTGAAGAACCGATTTGTTGTCCCTTATGATAATTGGATAAGTTGCACAAAAAAATATTGCGATTTCATTATTCAATTTGAAGCCCTTCAACAAAGTTTTAAGGAAGCCCTCTTGTATTGTGGTGTGGAGCCCAAAAGAATGCTCCCTTTTGTTAATAAAACTCCAGATAAAAAACCATTTAAAACCTATTACCAATCTGATGAGGCTCAAAAATTATCCATGTATATTGTTGGACCATTTATGAGGGAACACAACATTAAATTTCCTGAATATTGGAGCTATAAGAGAGTCCCCACTATAGCAATAGGGCTTTTTAAACTACTGTATATATTTAGAAAATTTGTTTGGAAAAGAACCAGTAGGGTTGAGATTAAAGGTTCTCATATATTTTCCAACTTACGCAAACAATCAATAAAAGATTAAAGGTTCTTGAATTCAATAGCAGGATATTTTACCTTTTTTGCTATGCAAACTTGCCCTTCTTGTAATGAAGGAATAATTTTATAAAGGATTCGCTTTAGAAATAATTTAAACAGATTGGTAGAAAGGTTTGCACTAGTGTAATAAGTTTTTTCAATTTCGAAACCAAGGCTCGTTAATAATTCTTTAGTTTCTGAAACTGTATATTCTCGCCAGTGTATACCAACAATCTTATTTTCAGTATCGCTTAATTGTTCAAAGAAACAGGATATGGGGTGAGACGTGCTTTTACCAAAAAGCATTTGTACCCTTCTTTTTAATGACGCTTGGTTTGGCATTGCTAAATAAAAACAACCACCTGGCTTTAAAATTCTATTCACTTCTTGAATGCAAGGAAGTGGATTGAAATTAAGGTGCTCCAATACTTCACACATAATAACAGCATTAAACTGATTATCCTCATAAGGAATTTTGCCATTATCTAAATTTATTGATGAAAAATCGATATTATTTTCAGCGTACAAATCTTGCAACCTTTTATTGGATAGAAATTCTGGAATTTCAGTGGCAGAAACATTATAATTAAGTCTTGAGAGGCTAATACTAACCACCCCTAAGTAGGCCCCTATCTCCAAAATGGATTTGTCTTGTCCAGTACCGATTGTTTGGACTACATCATAAACGGTTCTACTGTATTCTGACTTATGAAGGTTTAAATAAAAAAACTCTTTTTCACCAAGACCCCTATCTAGAAGATCAATTTTTCTTGTTTTATATGTTGATACTAAATCGTAAACGTATTTATCGATTTTCTTTCTAGACATTGACATCAGTAGTAAATGTTTTTCTGTAAAATAATAGAATGATAGTTGTTCCTGTGAAGATAGAAGCGTCAGCAATATTAAACACCGGTCTAAAGAAAATGAAATGATTCCCTCCAGCTACAGGAAGCCATTGAGGCAAGTGTCCATTTATAAGTGGGAAATAAAACATATCGACTACTTTTCCCTGAAGAAAGCCTGCATAGCCACCTTCAAAGACTGTTGCCAACTGTCCATAACTTTCAGAGAATATTAGACCATAAAACGCACTGTCAATCATATTTCCAATAGCACCCGCCAGGACAAGAGAAATACTATAAAGTATTCCCTTTTTAATATCGGTTTTAACCAATTTATACCAAAATATTCCAATAGCAACAATGGCTACGATTCGAAATATACTAAGCATGTATTTTCCTGTAGTTCCACCAAATTCCATGCCAAATGCCATTCCTTTATTCTCGGTAAAGTGAATGATGAACCAATCAAAAAAGTGAATTTCTTGACCTATCATCATATTTGTCTTTATCCAAACTTTTAGAAGTTGGTCAAGAACAAGAACAACAGTAATTAATAAAATTGATTTTTTTAGCATTGTGTTTTACTGAGCACGCTTAGCTTCTATGCTTAATGTAGCGTGAGGAACTAGTTTTAGGCGTTCCTTTTGAATGAGCTTACCTGTTACTCTGCAAATGCCATATGTTTTATTGTCAATTCGCTTGAGGGCATTATACAAATTGTGAATGAATTTTTCTTGACGTAAAGCCAATTGAGCATTCTCTTCTTTTGAAAGTGTTTCGGAGCCTTCTTCAAAGCCTTTGAATGTTGGAGAAGTATCGTCTGTTCCATTATTAGAGTCATTAGTATAGGCGCTTTTAATAAGCTCTAAATCTTTCTCCGCCTTATCAATTTTATCTTGTATAATCTGTCGGAACTCTTTGAGTTCTGTATCTGAATATCTTGTTTTATCAATAGACATATTCTATATTTTTTGTATTTCTATATTGGTATTTATCCCTTCTACTAGTTCAATCGTTGAGCCTTTTTGAGTCTCTTCGCTGTTAGTGATACGCAGCTCGTCGGCTAATGTTTCAGAACAAATATAATTTAAATTATCATTTATTGCATTTGCCAATTTTTCGGATGCACTTAAGGAGATATTAATACGATCTGTAACCTCAAAACCTTCGTCTTTTCTAATGTTTTGAATGCGGTTTATTAACTCACGAGCTAAGCCTTCTTGAATTAGGTTGTCGTTTAAACTAATGTCTAGGGCAAGAGTATTTCCGTTTAAAGAGGTTACTGCCCATCCGGGAATATCTTCGGTTGTAATTTCAACATCCGCAAGTTCTAACTGAATGCTGTCATTTTCTAGCTTAAGCGTATAGTTTCCTTTTTCCTCAATAGAGCTGATATCCTCAGAGCTAAACTGCGAGATGGCTTGTGAGATAGCTCTCATTTGCTGACCAAATTTTGGTCCTAATGTTTTGAAGTTAGGTTTTATTTTCTTGACTAAAATACCAGAGTCTGAAATCATGAACTCAAGCTCTTTTACATTAACTTCTGCTAATACTAAGTCTTTTACCGCCTCTACTTGAGCTTTTACTTTTTCGTTCAAGACTGGCACCATTATCTTTTGTAGGGGTTGTCTTACTCTGAGGTTTTCTTTTTTTCGCAATGAAAACGCCATAGAAGTAAGGTCTTGAGCTAGTCGCATTTGCTCTTCTAAGTCGGTGTTAATTAAAGTTACATCAGCCGTTGGCCATTCAGCGAGGTGTACCGATTCTAATGCTGATTTTTGACTAACACCGTTTAAGTCTACAAATAGTTTGTCCATAAAAAAGGGAGCTATTGGAGATGCTAAAACAGCTATGGTTTCCAAACAGGTGTATAGTGTTTGATAAGCCGATATTTTATCTTGTTCGTATTCGCCTTTCCAGAAGCGTCTTCTGCACAAACGCACATACCAATTGCTGAGGTTGTCGTTGACAAACAACTGAATGGCACGAGCCGCTTTTGTGGGTTCATAGTCTTCTAAAGACTCTTCGACTTCCTTGATTAGGGTGTTAAGTTCTGAGAGTATCCACTGATCTATCTCTGGTCTTTCTTTGACGTCAATATCGGCTTCACTATAGGAAAAACTGTCGATATTAGCGTACAATGCAAAGAAGGCATAGGTGTTGTAAAGTGTTCCAAAGAATTTACGCTTTACCTCAGCCAATCCGTCCAAATCAAATTTTAAGTTATCCCAAGGCTGAGCGTTGCTAATCATGTACCAACGTGTGGCGTCCGCCCCATACTCTTCTAATGTTTCAAATGGATCGGCAGCATTGCCCAAGCGTTTGGACATTTTGTTGCCGTTTTTATCTAAAACTAATCCGTTGGACACCACGCTTTTGAAGGCTACACTGTCAAACAGAATAGTGGCAATAGCATGAAGGGTAAAGAACCAGCCTCTTGTTTGGTCAACACCCTCTGCAATGAAATCTGCAGGGTATGATTTTTCAAACAGCTCTTTATTCTCAAATGGGTAATGCAATTGTGCGTAAGGCATGGAGCCTGAGTCAAACCATACATCTATAAGATCCGCTTCTCTTCGCATGGCTTTGCCGCTTGCTGAAAGTAAAATAATGTCATCTACAAATGGGCGGTGTAAATCAAAGGTGGCGTAATTCTCTGTCGACATATCTCCTACTACAAAATTGGCAAGTGGGTTGGTTGACATTAAGCCTGCGTTAACTGATTTTTCAATTTCTGCTTTCAGCTGCTCCATAGAGCCTATACAAATTTGCTCCTCACCGTCTTCGGACGTCCATATTGGTAATGGAACACCCCAAAATCTAGATCGTGATAGGTTCCAGTCCACAAGGTTTTCTAGCCAGTTGCCAAATCGACCTTCTCCAGTAGATTTTGGCTTCCAGTTTATGCTTTTATTGAGCTCTACCATACGCTTCTTTGCAGCTGTCGTTTTAACAAACCAACTCTCCAAAGGATAATATAATATGGGCTTATCTGTTCTCCAACAGTGGGGATAAGAGTGTTCGTATTTTTCTGCTTTAAAGCATTTGTTTTCTTCTTTTAGCTTGATAACCAGCTGTATATCTGCTGATTTTTCTGGGGCTTCACCTTCGTTGTAAAAGTCATTCTTGACATACATCCCTGCAAAGTCCGTAACAGCCTCCACAAAGCGACCTTGAGTATCGACTAAGGTTAGTGAGCCAATACCGTTTTGCTTAGCAACAAGGTTATCGTCCGCTCCAAAACTTGGGGCTAGGTGAACAATTCCTGTTCCGTCTTCAGTGGTTACAAAATCGCCTATTAGTACCTTAAAGGCATCGCCTTCTTCTGGTTGGGCATAGGGCAGTAATTGTTCGTAGCGCAGTCCCTCAAGGTCTGTACCCTTTACTTCATTAATGATTTCAAAAGGAATGTTTTTGTCACCTTTGGAATAATCGGCTAATGCTAGCTCACTATTCTTCACTGGGAAATATTTGCCAAACAAGTTTTTGGCGATAATAACCGTAACAGCATCAAAGGTGTATGGATTAAAGGTGTTTACCACCACATACTCAATGTTTTTGCCAACTGCCAAGGCAGTGTTGGAGGGCAATGTCCAAGGGGTGGTTGTCCATGCTAGAAAGTGTAGCTCGCCATGAGACTTGTCGTATAAAAACTCTGAGGCATTGTTTCTTACAGTTTTAAACTGTGCTATGGCAGATAGGTCTTTTACATCTTTATAACAGCCTGGTTGATTAAGCTCATGAGAACTTAATCCCGTTCCTGCTTTTGGTGAAAATGGCTGTATAGTATGCCCTTTGTAGAGCATGTCTTTTTTATCCATTTGGCTAAGTAGCCACCAAACGCTTTCTATGTATTTGTTGTCATAAGTAACGTATGGGTCGTTCATGTCTACCCAGTAACCCATTTTATCCGTAAGGTCTTCCCAAACGTTCTTGAACTTCATGACATTCTCTCGACCCGAAGCTCTTCTCTTCCTGGCGGTTCCGGTGGTGATCATGGTCTTCGCCTGGCAGTACCGAGGCTGGGGCCTGGCCATGCCGTTCGATCATCGATCGCACGAGAACCGGCTCTGGCTTCGAATGACGCTTCGGTTCTTTGAAATCCTTCCCGCGGTGATACTGGCCGCGGTGATCGGCCTTCTGGCCGGTCCCCAGGTTCTTCGAAAACCGCTCGACGAGCGGGTGCTCACCAACATCCAGTTCTGCTTCGACGTCTCGGGAAGCATGAACGGCGAAGGCCGGTACGAGATGGCCCGGACCGCGGTGGAGAATTTCGTGGACGCCCGAGAGGGCGACGCTTTCGGAATGACGCTCTTCGGCACCCACACGATGCGTTGGCTCCCCCTCACTCGCGATCTCAATGCGATTCGACATTCGCTTGATTTCGCGGATCCGAGACGGCAACCCGTCCACATCGGAGGAGGGACCCGG
>PKDP01000151.1 GCA_002862585.1 Flavobacteriales bacterium
AAGTTATCAAAGGTAGTTGGTCTATTTGCTGGAATATTTTGGGAAAGGTTAACCCATGTACCACAGCTGTCTGTTCCATCGCCACATAGATAGGTGTATTTCCATAATGAAGTCCATGTTTCACCATTGAAGAATGTGTTGGTGAACTGACCAGAATTTGTAGTTTCAGCAGTTAAGAAATAGATTTCATTTTCGTCAGATGGATTTATTCCAATGGCAGTTCTTCCATAAGTATTACCAAAGCTATCAGGCATAATGTTTACCCATTCCATAACGTCAGCGGAACGCCAAAATCCTTTATCTGCTCCATCTGAACTAAGGGTGGCATAAACTACCCCTGTTGAGGTAATTTCGACATTATTATAGTAAGCATCTCCTCCGCCAATTTCTAAACTTAATGTGTTAAAACCATCTATTGATCTATAGATCCCACCATAGGTTGCAAGATATCCTTCATCTTCATCAAGATTTGTAGGGTCAAGAACTATGTTCCAAGCAAAATCAAAAACATTGAAACTACCAGCTGCATTATTATCAGAAGTAAAGCTGCTAATTGTATCCCATGAAAGACCGTTATCAATGGATTTGTAAATGCCATTACCATCGAAATAAGCACCGCCTCCACTAGCAGAATTACCTGCTAATTCACCTGTTCCGTAGTACCATATGTTTTCTTTTCCTGGTCTAGTATCTTGTGTTAGGCAAGTTACGTTGTGTAATTGGAATGGTTTTGTCATTTTACTCCAACTTTGCCCCAAGTTTGTAGATCGCCAAATACCACCAGAGGCTCCACCAGCTATTAAGGTGTTTTCATCAGTAACATCATAGGCTAGAGCTCGAGTACGTCCTCCAACATTATAGGGTCCTTCAGCAGTCCAAAGAAGATTAGAATTATTTAAATCATTTGGTAAAGATTGTGCGAATTTCAACTCTTTTCTTCTAATACTTTGTGGAATATTACCATTGGCATCCAGTAAACGTTTTGCATCCCATTTCTTTCTAGATTTTGGAGATTCGGAGGGTGCTTTATATATAGAATTAAAGTCAATGGGTTGCTCAGGTCTTATCATTACAAAGGCAAGCCCAAAGAGAGTTAATACTGTTAAAAGTTTAAATAATTTCATTTAGTTGTTGTTAAAGTGTGTGTTTTCAACGAGTTCTTCAGATTTTTTAACACAATCGCTGACAGATACTCCATTGAAATAATTACCTAAAATATGAAAATTAGGAAAATTGTTTTCAAATTTACCTATTTCCAATATAAGTTGGTCAAGTTCAAGACCATATTGAGGTATACCTTTTATATATGAAGTGTGATTTTTTAAAGATGGAGCTTTTTGGCATTGCATTAACTCCATTAACTCATCTAAAATTATTTTTTCCAGTTCACCTTTTTCTATTGAACATAGTTCGGACTGTCTACTACCGCCTACAATTACAGTAAATAACTCTTGATTTTTAGGTGATACATGAGGGAAAATTCTTGAATTAAATAATATACCTAGAAAATGCTTATTATCAGAAGGCTTGCTAAGTACTCCAAAGCCTTGTGCTTGATTTTTAACTTCTTTTTTATTGAACCCAAAGTGAAACACATCAACAGGCACATATTCAACAGCACTCAAATGTGCTGTAACATCAAAATCATCAATGATTTTTGAAAGTGAGTGAGCAGGAATAGTAGAAATAATTTTTTGACAGTGAATAATATTATCATTTGAATCGATTATTTCATAGCCCTCTTCTATCTTATTAATACTGACTACCTCTGTATTGCATTGAATGTTATCCTTTAGTTTTTGACTAATTTTATCGGTTAACTCAGAAAGACCATTTGGGAAATTAAACATCCTAGCCTTAGGACCTTTCTTTTTTTTCATTAAACCTTTTATAACGCTACCATGTTTTTGCTCAGCCTCCCATATCATTTTAAGAGTATGCTTAGCACTCATTTTTTTTGGGTTTCCTGAATAGATGCCAGTTACAAAGGGCTCAACAAATTGAGTTAAAATTGCTTTGCCAAATCGTTTGCTTATGAAGTTAGCCAAGGAAGTGTCACCTTTGTGCGGTTTAACAAAAGGCTCTTTTAGTAACCTTATTTTTTCATGCCATTTCAAGAATGGTGTTTTTATGAACTCTATAGGATTTCTTGGAAGTAACTGTAATTTATTTTGATGTAAAACGTAACGATTATTTTCAGCTGTTTTTAAAGGGGTTGACATTTTATCCCATAAGCCACACTCTTTGATGAGTGATTTTATAGATTCATTATTGAGTAATACGGTGTTTGGTCCGTTTTCAACTACGTAACCATCAATTGCTTTAGAATGAATGTTTCCGCCAGTTTTTCCACTTTTTTCGAGGACAATAAAATCATCGGTTTTCTTTGAAAGAAAGTGTGCCACACTTAGGCCAGAAATACCAGATCCTAGTATAACGGTATGTTTTTTTATAGAAGCGATATGCAAATTTAGCCAAAATAAGCGCGTAAAATATATATTTGCATACCCAAGTTAATCGAAAATGCAAGAACCAAAACCGTACCAACCCAAAAATAATATTAGAATAGTTACGGCTGCCAGTCTGTTTGACGGACATGATGCTGCTATCAATATTATGCGTAGAATTATACAAGCGACCGGATGTGAAGTTATTCATCTTGGTCATGACCGTTCCGTTAAGGAAGTGGTTAATTGTGCCATTGAAGAGGATGCAAATGCAATTGCAATGACCTCATACCAAGGCGGACATACAGAGTATTTAAAATACATGTATGACCTATTGCAAGAAAAGGGTGCTAGTCAGATTCGAATTTTTGCTGGTGGTGGAGGGACAATTTTACCTGAAGAAATAAAAGAACTGCATGAGTATGGAATAAGTCGTATTTATCATCCTGATGATGGAAGGGCTATGGGACTCCAAGGAATGATAAATGACTTGGTTGAGAAATCAGACTTTCCTACTGGTAAAGACGTTGGAGATTGTGCCAAAGATTTATCGAATGTTCAAAATATTGCCCGTCTGATTTCCGCTGCAGAAAACTTTCCTGAGGAAGCTAAAAACGAATTGGAAGAAATTAAAAAGTTGGCCAAAGAGTCTAAGACTCCTGTATTGGGTATTACCGGGACGGGAGGAGCTGGAAAATCCTCTTTAGTCGACGAATTAGTAAGGCGTTTTCTGATTGACTTTTCTGATAAACGTTTAGCCATTATTTCTGTTGACCCTTCGAAACGTAAAACAGGCGGTGCATTGTTAGGGGATAGGATTCGAATGAATTCCATTAAAAATATGCGTGTGTATATGCGTTCTTTAGCTACTAGACAAGCCAATTTAGCCTTATCTGCACATGTTAATAAGGCTTTAGATATTTTAAAGGTGGCCGATTTTGATTTGATAATTCTTGAAACATCT
This sequence comes from Flavobacteriales bacterium, assembly GCA_002862585.1. GTDB lineage: Bacteria > Bacteroidota > Bacteroidia > Flavobacteriales > UBA7312. The sequence continues at coordinate 3,412 of PKDP01000151.1, forward strand.
GGGATAGGTCAGTCAGATACTGAAATTTTAGAACATTCTGATGCTTCTTTATATGTCATGACTCCCGAATATGGTGCAGCTACTCAGCTAGAAAAAATTGATATGCTAGATTTTGCTGATTTAATAGCTATCAATAAGTTTGATAAACGAGGCTCATTGGATGCCTTAAGAGATGTTAAAAAACAATATCAGCGCAATCATAAACTATTTGAGAAAGATGTTGAGAGTATGCCTGTGTTTGGTACTATTGCCTCTCAATTTAATGATCCAGGTGCTAATACTTTATACAAAGCTTTAGTAAGTAAGATTGTTGAGAAAACAGGAGCAGACTTAGATTCTACATTTGAGATAAGTAGAGAAATGTCCGAAAAAATATTTGTTATACCTCCCAAAAGAAACCGTTATCTTTCTGAAATAGCTGATGCCAATAGGAATTATAATGAATGGGTAAATCAGCAAAAAGAGGTTGCTCAAGAGCTTTATGCACTACAAACATCTATTACTTCTATAGAGCGAACTACTGTTGAAGATAAAGACCGTTTAATAAAGCAGCTTCAAGAGGTATATAATGAGAAATTTCTTGATATAGACCCTAAAAATATGCTCCTTTTAGAAGCTTGGGAAGATGTTAAAAATGACTATCAAAAAGAACTCTTTACATTTAAGGTTAGGAATAAAGAGCTAAAGATAAAAACACATACCGAATCACTTTCAGGTTCGCAGATACCTAAAATATCGGTGCCAAAATATTCTGGATGGGGTGATATTTTACAATGGCAATTACAAGAAAATTTACCAGGTAAATTCCCATATACTTCTGGAATTTTTCCTTTCAAAAGAGAAGGGGAAGATCCAACTCGAATGTTTGCTGGTGAAGGTGGTCCTGAGCGAACAAACAAACGTTTCCATTATGTGAGTTTAGGAATGTCAGCTAAACGATTATCTACAGCATTTGATTCTGTAACTCTTTATGGAAATGACCCTGATTATAGACCAGATATTTATGGTAAAATAGGTAATGCTGGAGTTTCTATTTGTTGTTTAGACGATGCAAAAAAATTATACTCTGGTTTTGACTTGTGTAATTCGTCTACTTCTGTGTCCATGACTATTAACGGACCTGCTCCAATGTTATTGGCATTTTTTATGAATGCGGCTATAGACCAACAATGTGAATTGTACATAAAAGAAAATGGTCTTGAAAAAGAGGTTCAAAAGAAAATAGATGCATTATATAAAGGCAAGAAACGTCCAAAATACCAAGGTGATTTGCCAGAAGGTAATGACGGCCTAGGCTTAATGTTACTCGGTGTTACAGGTAATCAAGTATTACCAGCTGATGTCTATGAGAAAATAAAGCATGATACTCTTAAAGTGGTTAGGGGAACCGTACAAGCAGATATTTTAAAAGAAGACCAAGCACAAAACACTTGTATATTCTCAACTGAGTTTGCCTTGAGAATGATGGGTGATGTACAGCAGTATTTCATTGAGAAAGAAATAAGAAATTTTTATTCGGTGTCTATCTCAGGATATCATATCGCTGAAGCAGGTGCAAATCCTATATCACAATTAGCATTTACTTTAGCAAACGGCTTTACTTATGTGGAGTATTACTTAAGTAGAGGGATGGATATTAATAAGTTTGGACCTAATTTATCGTTTTTCTTCTCAAATGGTATTGACCCAGAATATGCTGTGATAGGCAGGGTAGCCAGAAGAATTTGGGCAAAGGCGATGAAACAGCGTTATGGAGCAAATGAACGTTCTCAAATGCTTAAATACCATATTCAAACTTCGGGTCGTTCTTTGCATGCTCAAGAAATAGACTTTAATGATATTAGAACGACTTTGCAAGCTTTGTATGCTATCTATGATAATTGTAACTCGTTACATACCAACGCTTATGATGAAGCTATTACAACACCAACTGAAGACTCTGTACGCAGAGCAATGGCGATTCAGTTAATAATAAATAAGGAGCTCGGTTTAGCAAAAAATGAAAACCCACTTCAAGGGTCATTTATTATTGAGGAACTTACAGATTTAGTTGAAGAAGCTGTCTTGGTAGAGTTTGATAGAATTACAGAAAGAGGTGGTGTTTTAGGAGCTATGGAAACTATGTATCAACGTTCAAAGATTCAAGAAGAATCAATGCACTACGAGATGCTAAAGCACACTGGTGAGTATCCGATTATTGGAGTAAACACCTTCTTGAATTCAAAAGGTTCACCGACTATAATTCCATCAGAGGTTATTCGTGCTACCAAAGAAGAAAAGGAATATCAGATAGAAATGCTTCTTGATTTAATAGAAAACAACATTAGTGCTTCAAAGCAAAAGATTGAGGAGCTACAAAAGTCAGCTATTCAAAATCAAAATATTTTTGAAGTAATGATAGAAGCCGCAAAAACATGTTCACTGGGACAGATTACCAATTCTCTTTTTGAGGTGGGTGGTCAGTACCGAAGAAATATGTAGTTATTCAAATGCTTTCCTTTGGTTTTGAGTTTCTTTTAGTTTGCCTTCTGACTTTTTGAGGTTTTCTTCAAGATCTTTTTGTTCTTTTTCAAGATTGTCAATCTTGTTTTCTGATAACCTTATGTTTTCAGTGTTTTAGTTTATACTATTAGTCTCCTTTTCAATCTGTTTTTTTCAATTTTCTTTTTCTCTTGATTTAGCGATTTAGATTCCTTTTCAAGTAGCTTTAGCTGTTCTTCCAAAGCCATTTCATCATGGTCTGTTATTTCTTTTTTAATGTTTGAAATACTTTTTTGATTAGTCTGAATTTTTGTTTCTAATTCTTTTATAGCATTTTCTTCATTCGCAACCGATGTTTTTAGAGTTTCGACCTCTCCAATACTCTCTAGAATTAGTTTGTCAATTTGTTTAATTTTCTTTCTTCCAGCTTTGTCTAATTTGTAGTGTTTTTTGAGAGCTTCCTTTTCAGTTTCATTTCCTTTTATTGAAGAGTTTTGGATGGCTATTTAACCATTTTTTTGTGCAATTTTTTCTTTGTGTTTATTTATTTCCTTCAACAATGATTTATTGTCTTTTTCCAATTCAGAAATATTCTTTTGCATACCTTTTATACTTTTCGACGCAATCTCAGACTCCTTACTTTTAACACGCTCATCATTCTTAATAGTGAGTCCCTCTTGTGTAGATAGACTTTGACTTAAACTTTCTATTTTTTTCTCTGTGACTTTATATCGTTTTTCTGCTTTTCAATAAGTTCATCGTAAACCAATTTAACAGATTTATTAGCTATGTCTTTTACGATTTTTTTGTAATTATTTATTTCAGTTGGCGTTTTCTCTTAACTAATTACGAATTCTTGGTTGGCAAAGTGGGAATATAATGTAGCATTTCCGTTACTTTCAGTGATTTTGAATTTTCCTTTTCTTTT
>PKDP01000125.1 GCA_002862585.1 Flavobacteriales bacterium
TAGTACTTCATTTAATTACTGACAATATCTATGTAGATATGAAAATAATAGCTTGGACTTCAGGAAGCGCTGGTGGTGGTGGTGGATTTGTATATGAACGTTCAACTGACCAATCTTTAAGTATTAGTGAAATCGAATTAGGCAATAGCATTAAATTGTTTCCAAACCCATCAACTGAATTTATTCAAATATCTGGCTTGAGTAAACCAGAAAAGTATACAATTTATAATATCATAGGTTCTGAAATATCATATGGAAAAGTCACAAGTAATGAAGTAATTGACATAAAAAACTTTGCCAATGGATTATATTTTTTAAAATTTAATAACGGAAAGACATTCAAATTTCTGAAAGAGTAAAATTGTATGTCTGCACGCCAAAGCGGAATATTTAAATTAAATTTTGTTAATAGCTTTATATTTCATAATTATGCTGACATCAGCTTTTGTTGTAAATATAATTGTATTCTTTTTTGTTTAGTTTTAGATTGGATTGTTTTGTTTTTGAAAGGTTTTTTCCTCTGTGCTAAAACAGACATCTGATGGCGCTATTTCCCTCTAAAAAAACTTACTTTTAGTTTGCTCCCTCCAATTATTAAAGCAGCTGTGATTATTATTATATTTTTAATGATGTATTGTCCTTCCAAAGTAGGTAAAAAGGGATTTGAATTTTGAAAGGTGACTTCAGGAAGAATAAGAAGTGGTAAAAATGTGCCAGTCATTTGTAAAAGCAGCAATACCATAGCAAAAAAAGTAGTCCTTTTGAACATAAATAAAATTGCAATTAAGACTTCCCAGTAACCAATAATGAAGGTCCAAGTCTCAGCTTCAAAAAAAGGCATCCAATAAACAGTATCAATAACAAGGTTTTGGGCAGGTGAAAGATTAATTATTTTTAAAAACCCAAACCAAAAGAAAATTACAAATAATGGAATTCTTACTAAATAATCGTTTGTATTAAATTTATACATAAATGTTTTTTAACAAAGTTATATCATTTTTTTAAAAAGGACGGTTTAAATACATTTAAAAAAATTAGAAACAAAAATAAGCCAAAGGTATATCTTCTTCAGATTGTTTAAGTAAAAACTAAAAAAATTTATATCTTTATTATAAACACAAAAACAAATACTTACACTTTTTATTCTTTTGTAATAATAAATTCAATAATTATTATTGATGTTGTGAAAAAACAACAAAAAAACTAAATGTTGTAAACTGTGAGTATAAAAAAACTATTGTGACAGAAAACGAGAACAATCCATTAGAGCTAGAAAACAAACTATACACTGTTGAAGAATTTGGCTCTGCCTTAAGAAATAAATTTGGAGGAGACAGTCATATCTCTAATGTTATGTTAGCAGAATTATTTCTTGCTAAATACCCTGTTTATTCTTGTAAAATCAAAAAATCAAAAAATCACATCTCTCAAAAAAGCTGTGGCTGTTGTTAAAATTTTGACCCAATAAATCATATGCCCAACTTCTTCAGTAAATAGTGACTATATTCAATTAAATAAACTAGCTATGAAAAAAACACTCTTAATCTCCTCTTTATTAATTTTCGCTTGTTCAAGTGATGACGACAACTCAAATGATTCAAATTCTATTGAGGGACGCTGGAATTTTATTTCCACAACGGATTGCGGAGAACTTGACCAAGATAATGATTCCTGTGATTTAGAGTCTTACATGACCCTTAATAATGGAGCTGGAGAAGCTACAATATATGACAATGAAGATGAAAGCGGCAACACTATTCCTTGTCAGGTTGCAGGTAGTTTTGATGTAAGCTATATGATTGAATCTAATAGCTCAAACGCATACTTGTTCGATTTAGGAGATGGGCCTTTATCAGCCTCACTATCTGGCAACATACTAACACTTTTTCAAGAGGTTCAAGCCAGCGATACCGCTTGTCCTCAACAAGAAGGAACATTTATTGAAGAAGTCATCTTTATGCGTGACTAACTGTAAAAAAATTGCCTCGACCTAAAGGTTATTTTATAGGCACTGAAATTACCGTGTTTCCCCATCCCATTTTTAACGTCATGTCTTTATCAAATATCATTGAAAAAGCCTCAATATTTTTGTCTGCTTTTGAGGTTACACCAGAAACTCTAACAACATCCTGCTCTTGCTTGTAATAATATGAGCCCCAAACATTTTTTGATTTATTAATAATTATGGTCCAATCTTCATCTAAGGAAGGGATTACAAACAGAGAATAAACTCCTGCTTTTACTGCCTTTCCACCAAATACAACATCCTTATAAAATGTTATTTCTACCGCTTCATTTGCTCCTGTTCTCCAAACCTTTTCAGGTGGTGCTAATTTCATTAAGTCTCTCCCTTTTAATTGAGGACGACTGTATATTACTTTAACTATTTTGTCTGACACTCTGTAGCTACTAGGAAACGCGGCCATATCCATAGGGCTTTTGTCTAAGCCTTTAAATTCTTGTGCAGTTATTTGTGGTGAGCTAATTAATGTAATTACAAAAATAGCGATAGGTAAAATTGAGTTTTTCATATTTAATTGTTGTTTTTAAGTTTGATAAAGGTATTAAATTATAGGCTTATTTTCTTCTTTTTGGGGCTTAAGTAAAAACCTTTACTTTTTTTTAAAATATTTGTAAATCAAGAAAATTATAGCAATAAAAAGTAAGATTAACATCCCAACAAAAAAACCATCACTAAGCAGACCACCAAATATTGTATCAGTGTGTAAGCGTAAGTTTTTAGCAGTCAACATCAAGTTTAGGTTTTTGAAACATAAATATAATGATTTTGAAAAACAATTAAACAATAAGATCGACTTCTTATAATAGTTTATATTTATAGTATGGAAAAGTGGAAAATTTTAAGCTGGTTTAATAAGACAATAATCATTTGTATAATTTAAATTTCATCTGTTTTGCTTAAGTTTACCTTTTTTAATCAATAAAGCTTGTCAATTGTAAATCTGACATTATGTTTGCATCATTTAAAAAAACTCTAATCCTTTTGTATGCTTGAATATTATTTTGACTGTCCACACTGTTGGCAAAATCAATTAAAAATGATTGACGCTTCAATTATAAACCAACAATTTATTGAAGACTGTGAGACTTGTTGTAACCCATTAGAGTTTAGAATACATGTAACTGATAATTTAATAGAATCTTTTGAGGTTTTGTCTATTGAGCAATAGACCCCTTTTCATTTAACCTTGCGATTGCTTATATTAGTGTTTAATAATAGCACACAAAAATGAAAAAAACATTAATTATATCCTTATTATTACCACTTTTTGCTTTTTCACAACCGAATGTTCAAAAAAAAGACAAAGTAATGAAAAAAGCTTTTTTTGAAAAACAGATAATAAAGAAATGGGAGGAGTACAGCAAAGCTTTTGAGTACGCTGATTATCAAAAAATAGCCTCACACTTTACATACCCTTTGACGTTTTCCTTGTTAGACAAACCTCAAATAATAGCAAACAAAAAAGATCTAATTACTTTTTACAAAAAAATGAGAGCTAATGTTCAAGCCGGATATAAGTATAGTCTGCTTGATAAGTCAAGAATAGTCTGGCTATCAAAAGACGCCTACATGTTTGATGCAACATACTCTAGATATAACAACGAGTATAAAAAAATCTTTCAAGGTAGGGGAATTTATATGTACAAAAAAACAGATAACTCATGGAAGATGTTTTCAGTTTCTTCTTTACCAACACCAAAAAAGAAAGTTAAAAAACCTAAGTAATAAGCGATATTTGCTTTAAACATAATTAAGTTATGTCCTTAGAAGACATAAAATAGGTAATGACTGAAGCAAGTAAAGCTGGGATTGAAAAAATAAAAAAATTAGCGGATAGACTTAACCCCATAGAAATAAATAACCCACCAATTAATGGTGCTAATATTCCGCCAACTCTACCCATTCCAATAGCCCAACCTACACCGGTAGTTTTGAACTCAGTTGGATATAGCCTTGCGGCTACTGCATATAAACCAACGAAACCTCCTTGCAAACTAAATCCTAGCAAAAAATAAACGAGTAATAAAACATCTGTCCCTATAAATAACTTAAATGATGCCATTAATAAAAAAGTTAATAATAGAAATATTGATATAGTTTTTTTTAAGCCAATTTTTGAGGAAAAATAACCCTGCAAAATTATTCCAAAAAAAGCACCAACATTAAAAATACTCCCCGCATAAATAGCTAGTTCAATGGATAAACCAGCATCAGTTGCGAGTTTTGGGATCCAACTAATTAAGAAATATAGACAACCAAAAGCAAAAAAAAGCGAAGCCCACAACTGTAGTGTTGATACTTTATACTTGCTCGTAAATAGTTGAGAAAATGGAGTGCTATTGACCAAATTCAACTCAACACTTGGAAGACGATCTAAAGTCTTAAAGTTCATTTTAATAAAAATTTTATTAACCTTCTCTAACGCTCCTAAGGGTTGTTTTTTTAAATAAAACTGTGGAGACTCCGTTAAGAAAAAAGAAGCTAATGGAATAGTAAGAAGGGTTACCAACCCTGCAAGAATAAACATGCTTTCCCATCCATATGAGGGGATAACAGCCGCGGCAATATATCCTGAAAACACCGCGCCGACAGGATAGCCTGAAATAACAAGGCTAACCCAAAAATCTTTTGAATTGTTTAAAACATTTTCCGAAGTTAATGTTGCCGTAGTCGCGAGCATGCAGCCAATTCCAAGGCCACTAATTACCCTCATTAATACTAGCTGAAAAATGTTTTCACTAAAAGCTGTTAAAAGAACACTTAAGCCCATTATAAACGCACTTACTAATATTAGTTTTTTACGCCCAAATTTGTCTGCATATGGAGCTAAAAATATAGCCCCCACTGCCATTCCTATTAACCCTGCGCTAAAGACAACCCCTAGGGTTTTAGCCCCAAGATTCAAATCTTGGGCAATGGCTGGAGCACAATATGATAGAACCAGAACATCCATTCCATCTAAAACACTCATTAAGAAACAAATTGCAATTGAAAAATATTGAACTTTAGTCATTTTAATTTGACTTACATCTTGACTGAAATATTGCAACATAATACTAGAGAACCCTTAGTTAAATTAATTAGCTGCAAATATAAAAGAAACCATGTATTTTTATACAAGTCACTAACACATATTTTCATCAAAGTTATTTTTTAGAAAATGTAGATAGGCTTGAAGACAAACTTATCGAAGAGATAGAGCTTGATCAGCCAGATCTTATCAGCCACGGAATCACAAAGGTTCCTGTCCTTATCAACAAAGTGAAGGATCTAAAACTGATTAGCGATTTCTTAGGTAGTAACAATTAAAGAATTCCCCTCAATTAAAGAATTGTAACAATTTAAAGATCCAGAGGATCCAGAGCAATCACTTGATGAATAAGAATTACCATGGTCGGTACATCTAAAGTTTTCCCCATTTAACTCCCACAAGCTCCTTGTTCCATTGTGCGGACAGGCATTATTATATGCCTGAATTGTGTCGCTAGAGATTCTTAGAAACAGCATTTGCAAGCCTAAGGAATATCCATTCATCCAGCCACCAACAGTAGTTAGGGCGCTAAAGTTTGAACTAGTTAAGTCAATTGTGTAAACACTTCCTTCTTGCAGAAAACCAATCCCATCATTATTGTCACCCCCATTATTAGGGCTGTCAATTTGAGCTTCGTCAGTACTGCAAGCTTCTAAAAAAGAAAGTCCAAAAAATGCAAAAGCTACACTAGGACAAACTTCCTTTAAAAATTTTCTTCTCGATTTCATATAATTTTATTTTTAAAATACTCTTAAAATATTAAATCCAAAAAACACATCTCCTTTTAACCAGTCACCTTCAGCACCTGTCAAAACACCCGCCTCGTCCGAAGCTTGTGTGTTTGAAAATAACAATTGAAAAACATGCCCCCCAGTCTCCATATCAATACCAAGACTTAGAACATTTTTTTCATTAGAATTTTTTAATCTATTTAAGTGATAGGAATAGTCTATATTGAAAGAGCTTCTTTTGGATATTTTTAATCTGCTTCCAGTATTTAATACATAATTATAATCTGACTTAGCTTGGGTTGTCAAAAAATTATGTTTTATTACAGAAGGAGACAGCTGCAGAGAGAAGTTGTCACTGAACCTTCTTGAGATAAGAAGCTGGGAAATATAAACATACCTTTCATTGTAGTCGAGATTTGGATATACATTTTCATCCAAAGAAGTATCTAGATTAATACTATTGTAACCTACTATTGAGACAGGAAAATTGTTTGTCTGCCTTTTGATTCCATATTTTACATGAAGATTATAAGTTTTTTTGAAAGACTCGCGACTAAACCCGATTTGGACCTCATTGAAGAGCCCGTATAGCATTTCTATTTTGGTATTAGCATAATCTAACCCAAACAATGAACCTATACCACCCCTTACCGCTCCAAATCTGTGCCCAACGTAAAGATATAAATCGCCTTTACCGGCTAATTTTGTAGACTGGTTGTTAACGACCTTCATTGCTTTAAATGCAGGCATTTCAAACGTGTTTTCATAGTCAGATTCTGCAGTGATTTCGTTTAAGAGTGAGTTTTGCCCAAAAGCA
>PKDP01000041.1 GCA_002862585.1 Flavobacteriales bacterium
CCACCAAAGTCATCAAAACGAACGTTTTCATCTGGAATACCCCAGTCATCAGCCATCTTTAAAACGGCTTGATTCATCAATGGAGGTCCACAAAAATACAGTTCAATATCTTCTGGCGTATCGTGTTTGGTTAAATATTGATCTATAACAGCTTGGTGTACAAAACCTACGAAACCGTCTCCATCTTTATCATTTAAATCTTTCTTCTCTTTCCAATTATCTTCTTCTAAAGGCTCTGAAAGAACGAGCTCGAAGTTAAAGTTTGGAAACTCTTTCTCTAAGCTGTAAAAATGGTCTAAATAGAATAACTCTCTTTTAGAACGTCCACCATACCAATAGCTTACTTTACGACCAGTCTTTAGGGTCTTAAATAGTTCGTAAAGGTGTGAACGCATTGGAGCCATACCAGCACCACCGCCAATATAAAGCATTTCGGCTTCTGAGTTATTGATAAAGAACTCTCCATAAGGTCCTGATATAGTCACCTTGTCGCCTGCTTTTCTACTGAAAATGTAAGAAGATGCCACACCTGGATTGACATCAGCCCACGTATTCTTTGCCCTGTCCCATGGCGGCGTAGCCACACGAACGTTAAGCATAATTTTTCTTCCTTCATCAGGGTATGAAGCCATAGAATAGGCTCTTACTACTTCTTCGTCGTTCTTCATTTTAAGTGGCCACAAACCGAAGTTATCCCACTCTAATTTAAATTTCTCTTCTTCTGCTGGATGCTCCTTAGGGTGAGCTGTAATATCAATATCAGAATAGTTTATCTCACAATCAGGAATTTCAATTTGAATATACCCGCCTGCTTCGTAAGGCATATCTTCAGGGATCTCTACAATAAACTCTTTTATGAAAGAGGCTACATTGTAGTTTGATACCACTGTTGCTTCCCACTTCTTCACTCCAAAGACTTCTTCTGGAATAGAGATTTTCATGTCTTCCTTCACCTTTACCAGACAGCCTAAACGGTAGTTATCAGCAATTTCTTTCTTAGAGAAATGAGGCTCTTCAGTTGGTAAAATACTTCCACCACCATCATGCACTTGGCAAGTACATTGAATGCAGGTTCCACCACCACCACAAGCGGATGGTAAAAAGATACCCTCATTACTCAAGGTATTAAGAAGAGTAGAACCACCGTCTACTTCTATTTCCTTCTCGCCATTGATGATGATTTTTACTTTTCCAGCTGGCATTAACTTGGATTTCGCAAACAAAAGGATGCTTACCAATGCTAAAATCATAACCAAAAAGATGGCTATACTCGAAATTATTGTTGTTGTACTTAATATAATCATTGTCTGTTCTTGTACGAATTATAATTTTATTCCCATGAAGCTCATAAAAGCTATCCCCATAAGTCCTGTGATAATAAAGGTAATACCCAATCCTCTTAGAGGACCTGGCACATGAGAATATCTAATTTTTTCACGAATAGCGGCAATAGCTACTATGGCTAAAAACCAACCTATTCCAGAGCCTAATCCAAAGACTGTTGCCTCTACTATAGAGTTGTATGCTCTCTCTTGCATGAATAATGAACCACCTAAGATGGCACAGTTTACTGCAATAAGTGGTAAAAATATACCGAGTGAACCATAAAGTGCTGGAGATATTTTCTCAACAATCATTTCTACCAACTGAACCATAGAAGCAATAACAGCGATGAACATGATGAAGCTCAAGAAACTTAAATCTACATCAGCGAACGAATCGCCAAGCCAGGTTAAAGCTCCTTGCTTAAGCACATATTTTTCTAGTAAGTAGTTGATTGGTATAGTAATTCCTAGTACGAAGATAACCGCGAAACCCATACCGACAGAAGTCTTTACTGTTTTAGATACTGCCAAATAGGAACACATTCCTAAAAAGTAGGCAAATATCATGTTGTCAATGAAAATTGACTTAATAAATATGTTTACTAATTCTTGCATAATATATAGATTAAGACTCTATTAAATCTCTATTTTTCATTCGTTGTATCCAGATGATAATACCTACTGTTATCAAAGCCATTGGAGGTAAAATCATCATACCGTTGTTCTCATAACCCATTTCATAAAGCCCGAGCTTTTCAAGAACAGGGTATCCAAATAGTGTACCAGCTCCAAGTAATTCTCTGAAGAATGCTACTGCTATCAAAATCCATCCGTAACCGAATGCATTTCCTAGACCATCCAAAAAGGATTTCCAAGGCTTATTACCTAAAGCAAATGCTTCAAGTCGTCCCATGATAATGCAATTGGTAATGATTAATCCTACAAATACAGATAATTCCTTACTTACATCGTACACAAAGGCTTTTAAAACTTGGTCTACCAGAATTACTAAAGTTGCAATTACTACAAGCTGAACGATAATTCTAATTCTGGATGGGATTAGGTTTCTCATTAATGAAACCACCACATTAGCTACTGATAATACAACAAGTACAGACAATGCCATTACAATAGCTGGCTTTAATTGTACTGTAATTGCTAAAGCTGAACAAATACCGAGTACCTGAGTAGTTACAGGGTTATTGTCGTTTAGCGGATCTTTGAGTAGCTTTCTGTTCTTTTTTGAAAATAAAGATTCTTTCTTTTCACTCATTATTTGATAGTATTTAGAGTAAGTGCTTGAAGACTATCGACTACAACTGTGTCCGCCTCTATCATTTCACTTAATTTTTGGTTAAAGAATGGTAAGTATTTAGACAAACGCTCGTCTAACATATCCGATACACCGTCAGAAGTAATTGTTCCTCCAGAGATACCGTCTACACCGTGCATATCATCTTCTTTGGCACCACCTTTAACTACTGTAATTGATTTAAATTGTTTACCGTCAAAAATGGTTTTACCAATAAATGGCTCTTGAAACCATCCTAAAGAAATCTCAGCACCAAGACCAGGTGTTTCACTCTTATGATCAAATACAGCACCAGAAATAGTACTCATATCTTCCTCAAGTGCAAGATAGCCCCAGATTGGTCCCCATAATCCTTTACCTCTCATTGGAAGGATGTATGATTTTTGTCCATTTTTCTCACCTTCAAAAACAGGAAATAATTGTTGGTCAACTGGCTTTTTTAACTCGACACCCAAATCAACAGTAAAGGCATCACCATCAACAACAGTGCCTTCGCTATTTAAAACGTAAGAACTAGTAATTTTCTCTTTATAAACTTTAGCAGCATCTTCTCTACTCACTTCAATCCCTAGAGTAGTAAGAATATTTTGTTTTTTCTCTGCTTCCACATTCTTATCTTGAAATGGCTTTAGGCTAATTGCTGCAACAGACAACAAGGTAGCCACCAAAACAACCATGACAGCAGCAAAACTAAATGTGTACGAATTTTTATTTGCATCCATATTATTAAGCGTTTGCTCGTTTTAATCTTCTTTTAATATTTCCTTGAATAACATAATGATCAACTAATGGAGCAAATATGTTCATCAAAAGTATTGCCAACATCATTCCTTCCGGGTATGCTGGGTTAAATACACGTATTAGAATGGCAAAAACACCAATCAAAAAGCCGTATATGTATTTTCCTCTATTAGTTTGCGAACCCGTTACTGGGTCAGTAGCCATAAATACAGCACCAAAAGCAAAACTACCAATGATAGGTGTATCTCTGCTGGTGTAGACATAAGCTCGTTAGCTCCCCACATATTAAATAGTGTAGCCATCACAAAACCACCAACGAAAGTTGACAAGATGATTCTCCAGCTTCCAATACCAGAAGCAATTAAAATAACTGCTCCTATCATAATAGCAATAAAGGAGGTTTCACCCACTGAGCCGGGTATAACACCCATCATCATATCAAATGGATTCCATGACAGGGATTGCCAATTGCTTGAAGCGGCTAATTCTCCTAATATAGTAGAACCAGAGTGTCCGTCAACCATAGCGTTGTGTACCCATACTTTATCACCTGACATATATATAGGATAAGCAAAGAACAAAAAGGCTCTTGCTGTAAGCGCAGGGTTCAAAATATTCATTCCTGTTCCTCCAAATACTTCTTTTCCAATTACAACAGCAAAGATTACTGAAATTGCCAACATCCATAGTGGTACATCAATTGGCATAGTTAATGGAATTAATAAACCTGTAACAAGGTAACCCTCATTGACAGAATGTCCTCTATAAATAGCAAAGGCAAATTCTACTGCCAAACCAACTGCATAGGAAACTATGATTAATGGCAAAAACTTCCAAAATCCAAATATGAAGTTCTCCATTATAGTGGCAGTCTCACCTATTGCTAAATGGTATTGATAGCCTACATTCCACATACCGAAAAGTAAACACGGTACTAGGGCAATGATTACCAAAAACATTGTACGCTTTAAATCAATAGCATCACGAACGTGAGCTCCTTTATGTGTGATATGGTCAGGAACAAATAGAAAAGTTTCAAAGGCATCATATGCAGGGTATAACTTCTCTAATTTTCCTCCCTTCTCAAAATGTGGCTTTACAGAGCCTAATAAATTCTTAAATAGTTTCATAAAAATTCTAACTACATTCTTTTTTAATTAAATCTAAGCCTTCACGAATAATAGACTGCACTTCCATTTTAGAAGTACATACAAATTCACAAAGTGCAACATCTTCAGGAGATATTTCATAAATCCCCAATTGTTCCATTGAATCAATATCATCAATCAAACACGCCTTAATGAGCTGCATTGGATAAATATCCATTGGCAATACTTTCTCGTATTGACCAGTAACTACATAAGCTCTCTCTTCACCATTATAATTAGTATTTAGAGAATATTTTTTAGATGGCACTAACCATGAAAAATACGATTTAGACAAAGAAAACTTATCTAAATTTGGTGCTATCCATCCTAAAAATTCTTGCTGGTTTCCTTCTTCTATAACCGTTACTTGAGAATCGTAGAAACCGATATTACCATCTTCTTCAATTTTTTTACCGGTCAACACATCACCGCTAATAAATCGATTGTTATCACCTATCAATGTATTTTCGTCCAATAGATTTTTGATATTAGCACCTGCAATAGTTCTGTAATATCGAGGTTTTTCAATCTGAGGACCTGTCAAAGCAACAATTCTAGAAACATCGTATTTACCTTCGCTGAACAAACGTGCGATAGTCAATACATCTTGTGGGTACAAATACCATACTACATCACCTTTATTGATTGGGTCTATGTGATGAATTTGGACACCTACATTTCCAGCTGGGTGTGCACCAGTAATCTTATTGATTTGAACACCTTTACACGACGTAAATACTGTTGATGGGTTAGTGTTACCATCAACATTTAGATGAATTTTTCCGTTGGTAAGCTTTTTCAAGAAGTCAACACCTGTCTGAAACTCTTTTTCTAATCCGTGAAGCACAAAATCATTATCAGGAGCTAATGGTGCTGTATTGAAAGTTGATATGAATATTGCCTTGGGCGTGTCCATAGGGTTGGCAATGATATCAAATGGCTTTTGGCGAATAAAAGGCCATACACCACTTTTTAATAAACCTTCAATAATTTGTTCTCTATTAGCACTAGCATCCAAAGTTGAAAAAGATTCATACTTTGTTTCAGTATCTGCTTTTAGCTTTACTTCTAAAATTCTTCGTTTTGCACCACGAACAACATCCATTACCTCACCACTAACTGGGGAAGAAAAACGAACTTTGTCATTATATTTATCGAAAAATATACAAGAACCAGCCTTAACTTTATCCCCTGCCTTAACGGTCAGTTTGGGCGTAAGTGCATGAAAGTCGGTGGGTTTTAAGCTAAATAAGTCGGATTGTGGTATACTAGCGTAAACTTTATCGGCCTCTCCTTTGAGGTTAATATTAAGGCCTTTTTTTAATCTGATATCTTTTGACATCTCTTTTCTAAAAAATTGTGAATTTTGGTTGCAAAAATATACATTTGTAAGCAACTATGTAGCCCAAGGCTGAATAAGAATTTTTAATTTATAATGATTCTAAATAAGAGAATGGTTTGCACACAAAAATACCATTCGAAAACATTAAATAATGAACGTTAAATTTTAATTCAAAATAATCTTGAAACACTCCTCTTTTCTACTGTTATTTTCCTCTTTCATACTCCTTTCGTGTGGAGGCTCCAAAAAATCAACTATTGACACGAACTCTTTGTATAAAGACGATACTGATGATGTAATCTCGCAAAGAATTGAAGAAAATGATGTGGAATCATCAAAGACCGATCAAGTTTTAAGAAATGAAAACGCCATTTATCACGTGGATATAAATACCGTATTGCTCCACCCTATTGGCTTTGAAATGGGCAATCCACTGATTCACCTCAATAATAAAGACAGCCTTCTACTCTCTTTTGACGACCTTACAGACAGTCCAAAAAACTATACGTATTCCCTCATTCATTGCAATGCCGACTGGACACCATCGGACCTCTTGCAAAACGAATATCTAGAAGGTTTTTATGAAGAACCACTTATCAACTATGATTTTTCATTCAACACCATTCAGTCTTATGTACATTACCATGCCGTTATTCCATCCAATAATATGCGTCCCACTCTTTCAGGCAATTA
>PKDP01000087.1 GCA_002862585.1 Flavobacteriales bacterium
CTGAGCGCTTTGACCGTCATTTGGATAAAATGAGAGGGTCAGAGTCGGCAATAGATTATGTGAGTATATGTTCCCCAAATTATTTACACGACGCACATATTCGCTTGGCATTACGGAATGGCTCTGATGTTATATGCGAGAAGCCTTTAGTTTTAAACCCTTGGAATATTGATGCATTAGTAGAAGTAGAGAAGCGGACAGGTAAAAGAATAAATAATATTCTTCAACTTAGACTTCACCCTTCCATTATTGCTCTCAAAGAAAAAGTTGAAAATGGACCAAAAGATAAAATCTATGACATTGACTTATCCTATCTAACAAGTAGAGGAAAATGGTATTTCATTTCTTGGAAGGGAGATAACTCTAAGTCAGGTGGTATTGCTACGAATATTGGAATTCATTTTTATGATATGCTTACATGGATTTTTGGCTCTGTTAGGCAAAACGTTTGTCATGTTTCTGATGAAGATAAAGCAGCTGGTTTTTTAGAACTAGAAAGAGCCAGAGTGCGTTGGTTTTTAAGTGTTAATTATGACTTAATTCCTGAGGACATTAAAGCTACAGGGCAAAGAACATATAGGTCAATAACTGTCGATGGTGAGGAGATTGAATTCAGTGGTGGATTTACTGACCTTCACACTAAGAGCTATGAAGCCGTTTTGGAAGGTAATGGATTCGGCTTAATGGAAGCTAAAATCTCCATTGACATTGTACACGATATAAGAAATTCTACACCAGTTGGTTTAAAAGGTGATTATCATCCATTTTGTAAATTATGAGTCATTTTATTCATGATAGTTCTTTAGTTGATGAAAATGTCCAAATTGGTAAAGACACAAAAATTTGGCATTTTTCACATATTTTAACCAATACGGTAATTGGAGAGTTTTGTTCTTTTGGGCAAAACTGTGTTGTAGGACCTAATGTCAAAATTGGAAATGGAGTAAAAGTTCAAAATAATATTTCCATATATGAGGGGGTAGAGGTTGAGGATGATGTATTTTTAGGACCTTCAATGGTTTTTACAAATGTTATTAATCCCAGAAGCTTTATTGTTCGTAAAGAAGAATTCAAAAAAACACTACTCAAAAAAGGATGTTCAGTTGGAGCAAATACTACAATAGTTTGTGGAATTACCGTCGGTGAGTATGCTTTAATAGGAGCGGGTAGTGTAGTTACAAAAGATGTAAAACCTTTTGAAATGCTATATGGCGTTCCTGCAAAGCACCAAGGTTGGGTAAGTAAAGCCGGAAATAGGCTAATTTTTAATGATAATAATATTGCAATAGACTCGTTTGATAATACGAAATACAAGTTGTCTAACGATTCAATTCAAATTCTGTAGTTTATGAAGATACCATTCATTGATTTACAATCACAGTACCAAGCATACAAGGGCGAAATAGATTCGGCCATTCAAAATGTTTTAGATACCTCTCAGTATATTATGGGGCCGTCAGTTAAGCAGTTTGAGGCTAGTCTTACAGAATACGTTGGCGCAAAACATGCCATCGGCTGTGCAAGCGGAACAGATGCCTTACTATTAGCTCTAATGGCAATTGGAATTAAGCCAAATGATGAGATAATTACTACACCATTTACTTTTATAGCCTCCAGTGAAGTTATCAGTTTGCTGGGAGCAGTTCCAGTTTTTGTTGATATTGAAGCTGATACCTATAATATCAATGCGGAATTGATTAAAAATAAAATTACATCAAAAACAAAGGCAATCATGCCCGTTTCGCTTTATGGACAAATTGCTGATATGGATGCAATTAATTCAATTGCTGAAAAACATAATCTGATTGTTATTGAAGATGCAGCACAAAGTTTTGGTGCAACTTACAAGGGTAAAAAAAGCTGTAACCTCAGTCATTTTGGTTGCACTAGTTTTTTCCCTTCTAAACCTTTAGGTTGCTATGGTGATGGCGGAGCTCTTTTCACAAATGATGATGAATTTGCAGAAAAAGCAAGACTATTTTTAGCACATGGCTCTAAAAGAAGATATGACCATGAAGTAATTGGTATAAACGGTCGTTTAGATGCTATTCAAGCAGCTATATTAGATGTAAAGCTCAAGTATTTTGAGGATGAAGTGCAATCTAGAGCAGAAAAGGGACAATACTATATTGACTTGCTAAAAGATAAAGGGATTCAGTTGCCAACTATCAAAGAAGAGAGAACAAGTGTATTTGCACAATTCACTCTACAGTCTGAGAATAGAGAAGGTTTTATAAAAAAGCTGAATGATAATGATGTGCCTACGGCCATACATTACCCTACACCACTTCACCTGCAAAAATGTTATAAGGGTTTAAATTATAATGTAGGTGATTTTCCAATTTCGGAAAAAGCAGCTAACGAAGTGTTTTCTCTTCCAATGAGTCCATTTATTACTAAAGAACAACAATCTTATATTGTTGATTTGTTTTAATTGGGCAATCTCTTTTGAGTAATTGACCTATGATGAATTTTAAAGGAAAATTTGAAGGTTTTATTTTTTATAAAAACATATTAATACTTTTAAGAGGTTCAGCTTTAGCTCAATTTATTCCTTTACTAATATCTCCTCTAATTGCTAGATTATATTCTCCTCAGGAGTTTGGAGTGTTGGCTTTATTCACTTCGATTTCAACCATATTTGGTTCTGTTATTAACGGTCGTTATGAGCAAGCCCTTGTACTGGTTGAATCCGATGAAGAAGCAAAGCACGTTACTATTCTATCCATTTTAATAAGTGCCATAGCAAGTATATTTCTATTCATTGCCTTTATATTATGCGGAGATTTTATTTTATCATTTTTAAATATTGAGGAGCTTGATTTTTGGTTTTACTTGATACCTCTCGTTGTTTTTTCTATTGGTGTTTTCAATACACTGAATTTTTACAATTTAAGACAAAAGAACTTTAAAACTATTTCAAATTCTGAAGTCAGTCGTTCCTCTTCATTTGCTGTTATTCAGTTAGTTTTTCCATTTTTTAAAAATGGATTATATGGATTGATTATTGGTAAGGTGATTTCTTCGTGTGTAGCTCCATTGTATTTATTACAAAAAAGTAAGTTTAATTTTTTCTCCTTTGAGCCTTCTGAATTAAAAAAAGTAGCAAAGCGATATATTGACTTTCCGAAATTCACTAACCTTTCAGTTCTATTAAATAATTTAAGCGTAAACTCAATTAATCTCTTGATTCCAGTCTTATATTCAACCACTTTATTAGGCTTATATTCGTTAATGTATAGGGTTATGGCTGCGCCTTTTGCCTTTTTAGGAAATTCTATCAGTCAAGTGTTTTTAGAGGAAGTGAGTCGTCAGAAACAAGAAATTGGAAATGCGTATGCTTTAACCAAGCGATTGATGATTCAATTATCTGTTATCTCTATTTTATCATATGGCCTTAGCTACTTTTTTTTAGAAGATTTGTTCGCCTTTGTTTACGGAGAAGAATGGAGGATGTCAGGAGTTATTGCTAAATGTTTAATTCCATTTTTCATCTTTAAATTTATTGTGTCGCCTTTAACTAGTATTCATACTGCATTTGAAAAACAAAAATGGAGTTTTTACTTACAATTACTTATGTTTGTTTTATCACTAGCCTCCATTTTCCTTGCGTATTTTAATGAGTGGAGTTTTTTGAATTATCTTTTTTTATTTGGTGCTGTAATGTCAGTATTTTACTTTTTTAGAATAATTATAGTTTTGAAGATTGCAAAAAATAAATCATTGAATGAGTAAAGGAGTCTTCCATAATTCGTTATTAACCGTTGTTAGGCAAGTTCTAAGTATAGTATTTGGTTTGTTGGCGATGGTTATTATAGCTAGAGTTTTGGGTAAGTCTGGTCAAGGGCAGTACACTTTAGCTATACTTTTACCAACTTTACTTTTCACTCTACTAAATTCAGGCTTATCTATATCCACAGTTTATTTTCTTGGGCAAAAAAAATATACTGATGAAGAAATCTATTCGACCAATTTGTTCACTTCTTTTTTGTTGAGTTTAGTTTCAATTGCAACAGGTTTCGTTATTATATTTTTTTTCAAAGACTACTTTTTTGAGAATTTGAGCTCAAAATTATTACTCTATACGCTTCTAATAATCCCGTTGATATTTACTCAAAAGAACCTTCAAACAATTTTTCAAGGTAAAGAGGATTTTGAAAAGTTTAACCTTGTTGTTATCCTCAATCAATTAGGCCTTCTTTTGTTTTCAATAGTGTTTGTTTGGTTTTTAGACTTGGGTGTATATGGTGCTGTTATGAGTTTTGGAATGTCTCAGTTTCTTATGTTAGTAGCATCCTTCTATTTTCTGAAGACATCTTATGGATTATTTTGGCCAAAAAAAGTCTCAATTGACTTTGCAAAAGAAAGTTTCAAGTTTGGTTTAAAAGGACATTTAAGTAATGTGTTATCATTTTTCAATTATAGAATTGACATGTTTATCATTGCTTATTTTATGGATGATGTTGCTGTTGGTGTATATTCTGTAGCAGTATTATTAGCAGAACGTATATGGCTTATATCTCAATCGGTGTCATCTGTTTTATTTGCTAGAGTAGCAAACCTAAGTAATGATGATGAGCGTAATAGATTCACCTCTATTGCATCCAGAAATACACTATTCATAACACTTATTGGAGGATTATTTTTAGCTGTAATCAGCAAGTGGTTTATTGAGTTGTTTTTTGGAATGGAGTTTGTGGACAGTGTAAAACCCTTTCTGTATATGATTCCTGGAGTGGTGATTTTCTCAATGAGTAAGGTGTTAGCTAATGATTTTATTGGAAGAGGCTATCCAGAAATCAATACCTATATTGCATTTGTAACGGCTTTAACTAATTTTGGACTTAATATTTGGCTAATCCCAATTTACGGTGTGAAAGGTGCTGCTATAGCTACATCATCATCTTATATTTTTGATGCAATAATTAAGTCAACTTATTTTTCGTTTAAGAATAATGTAGCTTTTAAAGAGTTTTATATTTTTAAATCATCTGATCTGGGATTATATAAAAATCAAATAAATAAATATTTAAAAAAATAACATGCATATTTTACTTTTGACTTCTTCCTATAAAAGTGAATTTAATACAGTTAGTGCATTATTTTTTAGAGACCAAGCATTAGCTTTGAAAAATAATGAAATGCAAGTTGGTGTGATTTGCCCTTTACCAATATCTCTTAAGCTAGTATGGCAAAGAAAATCTATTAACTTTAATGATGAAGAGTATAATGACAATGGTATTTATACTCATGTTAGTCCTTTTTTGTCGATACCTAAGTGGTTTCACAGAAGCCAAAAAATCAGGCTTAGTTTAGGCAAGCAAATGTTTAAAAAATACATTACCATTAATGGTAAACCAGATATCATTCATGTTCATTCTTTTTTAATTGGAGAATTAGCACTTTGGATTAAAGAAAACTATTCAATACCTTTTGTAATAACAGAACATTCAACAGGATTTTCGAGAAAGATATACTCTCAAAAAACAGTAATTTTTGCTAAAAAAGTTTTTGAAAATAGCAAAGCTTGTATTGCTGTAAGTCAGCCATTTTGTAATCTTATGTCAGATTTATTTAAAGTGCCCTTTCAATATATACCTAATGTAGTAGATACATCTTTTTTTATGCTTAAACAGAAAAGCAATAGAGATGAGTTTATTTTTTTAAACATTGGGCATTTGGATAAGAAGAAAAATCAAGATGGGTTAATAAAGACATTTTCTAATCTGTTCAATGGAAACCAAAAATATCAACTTAAGATTGTTGGACAGGGTATTGAGTTTACTGCACTACAAAATTTAATTAATGAATTAAAAATCAATGATCAAGTTCATTTATTAGGCAAAAAATCTCGAGAAGAAGTGAAAGAAATAATTCAGAAATCCGATTGCTTTGTTTTAGCAAGTAGGTTTGAGACTTTTGGAGTTGTTTTAATTGAGGCTATGTCTTGTGGATTGTCAGTTTTGTCCACTAAATCAGGGGGGCCTGAGTCTATAATAGCTAATGATACACTTGGTGTTTTGTGTGAGCACGAGGAATTAGAAAAAGGAATGATGGATATAACAAAAAAGAAGTTTGATTCTGAGCGTATAAGAGCTTATGTCCTTGACCATTTTTGTGAAAATATTATAGCAAATAAGTTAATTCAGGTATACAATGAGTAGGTCAAGTCACTTCACTGAAAATTTCATTATTATACTGATTATTACGTCAATGTTTTTCCCAACTTTACCAATTGGAATTGATATCAGATTGGATGATATAATGGCTTTACTTCTTATTCCATTTTTTTTAACTGTTAAACCAAATTTTAAGGTAAACAGATTGGTTGTTTCATACGTAATTATTTTGATATTTTTTGCCATTTCAACTGTTCATGGTTATTTTTTATTAAGTGTTCCGTATTCCTTAAGAGATGTAAATGAGTTTGTTAGAGTATTAAAGCCTTTCTTAATTATACTTGCAGT
>PKDP01000009.1 GCA_002862585.1 Flavobacteriales bacterium
CAAGGCGGTTATGATTTATTAGTAAAAGTAAAACCTGATGAACCAAATGTTGTTTTCATTGGGGGTACTAATTTATGGCGTTCAACAGACGGCTTTACTTCTGACACAAATACCGCTCAAATTGGTGGCTATTATGAAGGATCAGATCATGGATATGATAATTGGGACATTTATGACAGACACCACCCTGACCAACACGACCTTCTATTTTTGCCGTCAGACCCAAATACTATTCTTAGTGCTAATGATGGAGGACTCTATAAATCAACAAACTGTTTAGCCACACCTCACCTTTGGACAAGGCTTAATAATGGCTACCAGACAACACAGCTTTACTCCGTAACGACGGGCAAAGGAAATAGTGATTTGATAGTCGGTGGTTTTCAGGATAATGGAAACTTTGTGACTTTCAGTGATGACGAAACAGACGATTGGGTAATGCCATTCAACGGAGATGGATGCTACAGTGCAGTTGCTGATAATGAAGAGGACTTTTATTTGCAAATTCAAAGGGGTGTTTTATTCAAAATGAAACTAAATGAACAAGGGGAAGTAATGGCATACAACAGAATGGACCCACTAGGTGCTGACACCGTGATGTATGACTTCATTAACTACCTAGCTATGGACCCTAATGATGACGATATTATCTATATGAACAACTCTTATCATCTGTGGAGAAATAACGATGCTAGTAACTACCCCTACAATAATTCACAAACTAGGACTAATATAGGCTGGGAGGTTTTCTCTGACACTACAAACAGAACTATTTCATGTATGGACGTTTCGACTAACCCACCAAATACGGTTTACATTGGTACGAGCGACAATTATATTTATAGAATTGACAATGCTCACGAAGGTGATCCTGATATGATTCTGCTAAATACTTTACCAATAGGCTTTGGTAATAAAAACGTCTCGGCAGTAGAGATTGACCCAACAAATGCTGAACGGGTATTGGTGCTCATTTCAAACTATTCTACATATAGCTTCCTATTCACTGATGATGGCGGACAAAGTTGGAAAAAGGTTGGAGGTAATCTAGAAGACTCTTTTTCTGGTGGTGGAAATGGACCTTCCATGCGAACTGCTGAAATAGCAGTACTTGGAAGCGACACCCTATATTTAGTTGGAGGAAGTACAGGTCTTTACGGTACAGATAAACTTGAAGGTTTAGATACTGAATGGCGACAAATTGGAACAAGCACGATTGGAAATGTAGTCATTGAAAATATTCGATTTAGAGACAGTGATGGTAAGCTTGTAGTAGGGACACATGGCACTGGAGTATATTCCACAAACATCACCTCTATTTACGATGTATTCCCAGACTTAGTGAGTATAAATGAAGCTGATAAAACTCCATTTTCTATCTATCCGAACCCTGCAAACGATGTTGTAAATATAGACTTAGAAGAAAATAAAGAATGGGACAGATTGCAACTTATTGATGTTAGTGGAAAAGTAGTAATTGATAAAAATATCACTTCTAATTCCATAACATTAAATACGTCTGAATTAGACAGAGGGGTTTACTTCATAAATCTAATAGGTGAACAGAAAAAAGAGAGTAAGAAGTTAATCCTAAACTAGGATAACGCTTTTATTTGATCCTCTAAAACAGCAATCTTCGCTAAGGCGTCAGATTGCTTTTTTCTTTCAATTGCAACTACTTGCTCTGGAGCGTTATTTACAAATCGTTCGTTGGAAAGCTTACCTTCAACGGACTTCAAAAAACCATGCGTATAGTCTAATTCTGAATGTAACTTTTCTAATTCAGCACCCACATCAATATTATCTGATAAAGGCACAAAGAATTCATTGGATTTCACTCTAAAAGAAAAAGCTCCATCAACAGCATCTTCGGTATAGGAAAGTTCAGATAAATTTACCAATCTAAATACTAGAGAATCCATTGAGTTTGATGTATCTTCATTAGTCTTCACAAATAATTTTAAAGCATCTTTATTAGGTATTTGCTTGTCTTTTCTGATAGTTCGGATAGCTGATACAATCTCTGTAGCGTAGTCAAAATCGTTTATTATAGACTGATTTACTTCCTTAGATTTTGGCCAAGATGAAACAATAATATCTTCATCTCTCTCAGCTAATAAATGCCATATTTCTTCTGTCAAAAACGGCATAAAAGGGTGTAATAATTTCAGTAGATTTTCTAAAAAAAGTGTGGTATCATCTAGTGTTTTTGAATCAATAGGCTTTTGATAATCAGGCTTGATAGACTCTAAATACCAGGAGCAAAAATCGTCCCAAACTAAACGGTATGTTAGCATCAAGGCTTCCGAAATTCTGTATTTTTCAAAAGCCTGATTTATCAACTCAAGTGTAATCTGAAATTTATTTTCAAACCAATCAATAGCTATTGCGGATGATTCTGGCTGATTAATATCAGCTACCTCCCACCCTTTTATCAATCGAGTTGCGTTCCATATTTTATTGGAGAAATTTCGTCCTTGTTCGCATAGAGACTCGTCAAATGGTAAATCATTTCCAGCTGGAGAAGATAATAGCATTCCAACCCTTACACCATCAGCACCATGCTTATTAATTAACTCTATTGGGTTAGGCGAATTACCAAGTGACTTAGACATTTTTCGTCCCAATTTATCCCTTACTATACCTGTTAGATACACATTTTTGAATGGCAATTCACCTTTATATTCATAACCTGCCATTATCATTCTAGCTACCCAGAAAAATAAAATTTCAGGGGCAGTAACGAGGTCATTGGTAGGGTAATAATAATTAACCTCTTCGTTGTCAGGATTTCGAATGCCGTCAAAAACAGAAATTGGCCACAACCATGATGAAAACCAAGTATCCAAAACGTCTTCATCTTGTCTTAAATCTGAAAGCGTAATATTTGGATTTATTTTTTGAGCTTCTTTTAACGCTAATTCTTTTGATTCAGCAACGACATAATTGTTTCCCTCATAAAAGTAAGCTGGTATTTGTTGTCCCCACCACAATTGTCTGGAAACACACCAATCTTTTATGTTTTCCATCCAATGTCTATAGGTGTTTTTAAACTTCTCTGGATGAAATTTTATAGTATCGTTCATTACATTTTCTAAAGCAGGTTTAGAAAATTCGTCCATCTTAAAAAACCATTGCATAGAAAGCTTTGGCTCAATAACAGCATCAGTACGTTCTGAAAAACCGACTTTATTTAGCAAGTCTTCAGTCTTTACTAAATGTGATTTTTCTTCTAAGTCTTTGGAAATCTCTTTGCGTACATCAAATCTATCTTTACCTACATACAATTGGGCAGATTCATTTAAAGTACCGTCATCGTTTAAAATATCTATGACTTCAAGACCATGTTTATCACCAAGCTGATAATCGTTAATATCATGAGCTGGAGTAACTTTCAAAGCACCTGTTCCAAATTCCATATCGACATATTCATCGAAGATGATTGGTACAGAACGGTCAATTAAAGGGACAATGGCTTTTTTACCATTTAAATGTGTATAGCGTTCATCATTTGGATTAACGCAAATAGCACTATCTCCAAGGATTGTCTCTGGTCGTGTAGTAGCTACAGTTAAATAGTCATCGCTACCTTCAATCTGATAACGAATGTGGTATAATTTAGAATTAACTTCTTTGTGTATTACCTCTTCATCAGACAAAGCCGTTTGTGCACTAGGGTCCCAATTTACCATTCTAACGCCTCTGTAAATGAGTCCTTTTTGGTGTAAGTCTACGAATACCTTAATCACGGATTCACTCATATTATCGTCCATGGTGAATTTAGTACGGTCCCAATCGCATGATGCTCCTAACTTCTTAAGTTGCTCAAGAATGATGCCGCCGTGTTTTTCTTTCCATTCCCAAGCGTGCTCTAAAAACTCTTCACGACTAAGGTCTGATTTATCTATACCTTCTTTAGCCAGTTTTTGTACTACTTTGGCTTCGGTGGCAATAGATGCATGGTCAGTTCCAGGTACCCAACAAGCATTAAAGCCCTGCATTCTTGCTTTACGAATGAGTACATCTTGCAAAGTATTGTTTAACATATGCCCCATATGCAATACTCCAGTTACATTTGGAGGTGGAATTACAATAGTATATGCCTGTCTATCATCAGGTTTAGAATTAAAATAACCTTTGGATAACCAATGGGCGTACCATTTTTCTTCAGCACTAGCAGGCTTATATGTTTTAGATATACTCATTTCAAACTTTAATAAGCTCCAAAAATAATACTTTAG
This sequence comes from Flavobacteriales bacterium, assembly GCA_002862585.1. Classification (GTDB taxonomy): domain Bacteria; phylum Bacteroidota; class Bacteroidia; order Flavobacteriales; family UBA7312. The sequence continues at coordinate 4,242 of PKDP01000009.1, forward strand.
ACCACAAATTGGGGGTGAATTTTAGATTAATACAACACAATATTTTAGTACATTTGTTGTTCTAAAGATTGTGAACCAAAAAAATACATATAAAATGAAAAAAATATTTTTAGCTATCGCTTTAATTGGAGCAACTGTATCACTGCAAGCTCAAAGCTCATCTCCTGCTGCAAAAGAGGTTAAAGCTGGTCCAAAAATGGAGTTTGAATCTACTGTCATTGATTATGGTTTAATTGAGCATAATGCTGATGGCAAAAGAGAGTTTGTTCTTACTAATACTGGAAATGCACCATTAATTATTTCGAATGCTAAAGGAAGTTGTGGTTGTACTGTTCCTACATGGCCAAAAGCACCAATTGCACCAGGTGAGTCAGCTTCAATTGGTGTAAAGTACGCTACAAATAGAATTGGTAAGTTTACTAAGACCATTACTCTAACTACTAACTCTGCTGAAAAAACTAAAGTTTTGACAGTAAAAGGTGAGGTTAAAAAGCCTGCACAAGCACCTGCTGCACCTACAAAGCCCAAAGCATCGGTTTTAGAAGTAAAATAATTTTTAAGTTTTAATTAATTTCAGTTTAATAGACACCCCCTTTTAATGATATCGGGGGTGTTTTTTTATCAAAGAGCAATGCCAAAAATTTCAACTAAGGGAATCAAAATGCCCGAATCACCAATCCGTAAGTTAGTTCCTTTTGCTGAAGGAGCTAAACGAAAAGGGAAAACTGTTTTTCACCTCAACATTGGTCAGCCTGATATCAAATCACCAGAAGTAGCTTTGGATGCTATTCATAATTTTAGTGATAAAGTAGTAGAATACAGCCACTCTGCTGGATTTGAAAGCTACCGAAAAGGCTTAGCCAATTATTACCAAAATGTTGGAATAAATATTGACCATTCTGATGTAATGGTAACTACTGGCGGTTCCGAAGCTCTTTTATTTGCTCTAAATACATGTTTGGATAATGGCGATGAAATAATTATTCCAGAACCCTTTTATGCCAACTATAATGGATTTTCCATTTCTGCAGGTGTTCAAGTAAAACCAATAACAACTTCAATAAACAATGGATTCGCTCTACCCGCTATTGAAGAATTTGAAAAACTCATTACACCAAATACCAAGGCTATACTAATTTGCAACCCGGGTAACCCAACTGGCTACTTATACTCCAAAGAAGAATTAGAAACCCTAAGGGATATCGTTATCAAACACGATTTATTCCTATTTGCTGACGAAGTATATAGAGAGTTTTGCTACGATGGCAACACACACCATTCTGTATTGAATATTGAAGGATTGGAACAACACGCAGTTGTGATTGACTCTACCTCAAAACGATATAGCATGTGCGGTATTCGTGTTGGCTGTATGATTTCGAAAAATAAGGACGTTATGGCAACTGCCTTAAAATTTGCTCAAGCTCGTTTGTCTCCACCTACTTTTGGTCAAGTAGCTGGCGAGGCAGCATTAAGCACTCCAACAAAATATTTTGATGAAGTTAGTGAAGAATATGTTGCTCGTAGAGACTTGCTCATTGAGGGCTTGAATAAAATTGAAGGCGTAATTTGTCCCAAACCCAAAGGAGCATTTTATTGCATTGCACAACTTCCTGTTGACGATGCTGATAAGTTTGCTCAATGGCTTTTGGAAGACTTTGACTACAATGGCAAAACGCTTATGGTAGCTCCTGCTGCTGGTTTTTACTCTACGCCCAACACTGGCACTACTCAAGTTCGAATAGCCTATGTTCTCAATCAAGAAGCACTGACTGAAGCGGTAGAATGTTTAGAGAAAGCTCTTGAAATTTATCCTGGCAGAATACGCTAGATGGATTTAGAGAGACACAAAATATTGGTGAAACAGAAGGCTAAAGAAAATAAAGCCTTCTTTCAGCAAGTCAAGCGTCTCAAACCAAAAGTCTTAGACCAACAGATACACCAATTTCATGAAGAGGTATTCGCATGTACCGACTGCCTAAAATGTGCCAACTGCTGTACAACCACAGGACCGCTGTTTACTGACAAAGACATTAGCCGAATTTCCAAACACCTGCGACTAAGACCATCTGAATTCACTGAAAAATACTTACGTATTGATGAAGATAATGACTATGTGTTGCAGTCTGTGCCTTGTACTTTTTTAGAT
>PKDP01000058.1 GCA_002862585.1 Flavobacteriales bacterium
TCCACCTGATGTAATCGTCTCCACTGGAACCAGCACTCTTCAATTCCTGCTCAATTCTCTCGATGTCGCGTTCAAATATCTGAACACGGCTCATTGGCAGCGCTGACACTCATTGATTCAAGAAACTGGTATCATATTCAGTTCCCATTGAATTTTTACAAAAATTGGTCAAAATTGGGCCCATATTCCTTCAAAATATAAGAATATATTCAAAAGTAATACCCAAAACTGCTCGTGGTCAAGTCCCTCTAAATCATAACGCATATGATTATAGGCGTCAATACTAGATTTTACAGAAGGTTTATCCGTTGAGTTCTCCTTTGCTTTCCTCTTCGTAAGTTCTAGGGCTGCAATTATACTAAATGCTTTTGCTTGACCAATCCCATTAAACTCCATTAAGTCTTTAATTAACATCTTGGAGAGAGAATTTATCTTACCATTGCAGCTGTTCATAATTTTCTTAGTAAGTTCAACGGCAGAATTAGTTCTATTTCCAGAACCTATCAAAATGGCTAATAACTCTGCGTGGATTAGTGTGGTGGAACCTTTTAACACTAATTTTTCTCTTGGCTTATCATCTGCACACCAAGATTTAATACTAAGTTTTTCATTATTCATGGCTACAATATAAAAAAAGGCTCCTCATTAAATGAGAAGCCTTTATATATACTAAACGAAATGTGTTTACAAACTATTAACGTGCTTCGCTAACTTAGACTTTAAGTTAGCCGATTTATTTTTGTGAATGATATTCTTCTTAGTTAGTTTGTCAAGCATAGACTCAAGAGACGGAAGCAATTTCAATGCCTCTTTCTTATCAGTAACTGATCTAAGGTTTTTAACTGCATTTCTAGCAGTTTTGTGATAATAACTGTTAGCAGCATTTTTTCTAGCAGTTTGTCTTATTCTCTTTTTTGCTGACTTGTGATTAGCCATATTTATTGTTTTTTATTCATTAAAAATCAGGAGGGCAAATGTATTAATTTATTTGCTAATAATAATTTTTTTGTGTAAAAAAGAATTTTTAAGTATCACTTAATCTTTTTTGCTCTAATCATTTCTCTTTTTCCAGGTGGTCCAGGTAAGGTTTCAACAACAAAATCTAATCGCTTTAAAATTCTTTTTACTTCACCTTTAGCACAGTAGGTAACAAGAATGCTTTCAGGCTTCATTACAGCAGATATTATACTAAATATTCTTTCGGTCCATAAGTCAGCCTGAACTCTAGGACCAAAAGCATCGTAATACACCAAATCAACTTTATCATCCAAAGTCAATTTTTGAATGTCATCACTAATTTTAAATAATTCAAAAGTGGGCGTAATAGTAGTTAAAGCGTTCCATTCTGAAGTATGTAGAAGTGAAAAAATGGACCCTTCGTTTCTAGCATTTAATATATCAGGATATTCTAAAGACTCAACAAGTTTTAATGGTAAGGGATTATTTTCAATTGTGTAATAACGCACATTTTGTGACGTTTTCTTGGATTCCAAATACGTCATAAAAGCGTTTAAAGCTGTTCCAAAACCCATTTCAAAAATAGTAAGCTTGTCTTGCTCGCATTCTCGAAGTCCATTTTTTTATAAAAATATGTTCAGCTTCATTAATTGCACCATGTATAGAGTAGTATTGCTCATTGAGTTCAGGCATGTGCAAGGTTTTACTACCATCCTTTGTAAATATCACTTTAACATTATTCATTTCACAAATTAACTATATTTTCTTAAATTTGCAGTCCAAAATTCAAACCCAATATTATGGCTAAAAAGACTCTGACTAATAAGAATTCAATAAAATTTTTGAAGAATTATCTTAACAATGCTTCTCCTACAGGTTTTGAGAGCGAAGGTCAAAAATTATGGTTAGATTATATCAGACCATACGTTGATGATTATTTTGTTGACACTTATGGTACCGTTGTTGGAGTCATAAATTCAGAAGCTAAGTATAAGGTAGTTATTGAAGCTCATGCCGATGAAATCTCATGGTTTGTACATTACATTACTAAGGAAGGGTTTATTTACTTAAGAAGAAACGGAGGTAGTGACCATCAAATTGCTCCTTCAAAACGCGTAAATATTCACACCAAAAACGGAACAGTTGATGCTATTTTTGGATGGCCAGCAATTCACACCCGTCATGGTGCTGATGAAAAATCACCTAAACTAGATAATATCTTTCTCGACTGCGGATGTAGTAGTAAAGAAGAAGTAGAGAAACTTGGTGTTCACGTAGGTTGCGTAGTAACGTATAAGGATGAGTTTATGATTTTGAATAACTCTTATTACGTTGGTAGAGCACTTGATAATAGAATTGGCGGCTTCATGATTGCTGAAGTAGCCAGACTTTTAAAAGAAAATAAGAAGTCACTACCATTTGGGCTATACATAATCAATTCCGTTCAAGAGGAAGTAGGTTTACGAGGAGCGCAAATGATAACCGAAAGAATAAACCCAGACGTTGCCATAGTCACTGATGTTTGTCATGATACTCAAACACCTATGATTAATAAAATCAAACAAGGTGATTTGTTTAGCGGAAAAGGACCAGTATTAACTTATGGGCCTGCTGTTCAAAACAACTTACTGGACTTGATAATTGATGTTGCTGAAAATAATAAAATCCCTTTCCAGAGAGCTGCGGCTTCTAGAGCTACAGGCACAGACACTGATGCTTTTGCATACTCTACAGGTGGTGTAGCTTCAGCACTGATTTCTTTACCATTGAGGTATATGCACACTACCGTTGAAAGTGTTCATAAAGATGATGTTGAAAATGTAATTGACCTAATCTATAACGCTTTGTTTAAGATAGAAGATAATCACGATTTTAGATATTTAAAATAAATCTGTTGATGAAAATCACTAAAACAACTTATTCCAAATTAGCTAATACCGATTTTGACAACCTTTCTTTCGGTAAAAGTTTTAGCGACCATATGTTTACGGCAAATTTCAAAGATGGCGAATGGCATAATGAAGAAATTATACCTTATGGACCAATAAGTGTAAGTCCAAGTACTCATGTATTTCACTATGGTCAAGCTATTTTTGAAGGCATGAAAGCCTATAAAAATAAAGAGGGTAAAATACTTCTATTTAGACCCCTTGATAACTTAAAGCGACTTAACACTTCGGCAGAACGATTATGTATGCCAACTATTGATGAAGATTTATTCATGAGTGGATTGACGGAACTCTTAAGAGTTGATAGCGATTGGATTCCTCGTTCTGATGAAAAGTCACTTTATATAAGACCTTTTATGATTGCTGACAGTGAGTATATTCGTGCCACACCATCATCTAGCTATCGATTTATGATAATTACATCACCCACTGCAAGTTATTACAAAGGTGAAACCAAATTAAAAATCGAAGAGAAATTTGCGCGGTCTATTGAGGGTGGAACTGGTTTTGCTAAAGCTGCAGGAAATTATGCCGCTGCCTTTGCACCAACTAAATATGCTCAGAATGATGGCTATACTCAAGTCATTTGGACCGATGCTAAAAACCATGAATACATTGAGGAGTCTGGTACTATGAACATTATGTTTAGAATAAATGACACCCTTGTAACTCCTAAGCTTAGCGACAGTATTCTAGGTGGAATTACTAGAAATAGTGTGCTAGCTATTGCAAAACAAAAAGGCATTGATGTTGAAGAAAGAAAAATTTCTGTAAAAGAAATTGTGGAAGCTCACAAAAACAATACTTTAAAAGAAGCTTTTGGAGTCGGAACGGCAGTTACTCTAAACCCAATTGACAAAATTACGTTTAGAGATTTAGACATTCATATTGAAAAACAAACGCCAAACTCATATGGACAGTTGCTCAAAAAAGAATTATTAAGTATTCAATACGGGAAAACTGAAGATATTTTTGGATGGACTATGGAACTTTAAAAGTCATTTTATAATGGCTAATTCCAGACTCCTTAAACAACTCCCCTTCTTTCACAAAATTTGAGTTTGCATAAAAGTCAACAACTTGAATTTGTGCATGTAAATAAATCTGCTCTTTAGAATCCTCCACATCCTTTAGCACTTCCTCTACAAGCTTTTTTCCCATTCCACGACCTCTATACTCTCTTAGAATTGCGAATCGTTCTAATTTAATACCGTTATCAGTCGCTCTTCTTCTAGCAGCACCTACATTATTGTTGTTGTATCTAAGTAAATAATGAACCGCTTCCTCTTCAAACTTATCCTGTTCTTTTGAGCTATCTACTCCTTGCTCCTCAATGAAAACGTTTTGCCTGATTGCTCGAACATCCGAAAATAAACTGTCAAAAAAGTTTACCTTATAGACTTCCAACATGTTTTTCTAATATTTTTTTAATGTTTGGCTTGAAGTAATTGGCTCCTTTCAACACTTTACCATCTTTTCTAAAAATAGGTTGACCTGATTCATCTAATTTAGACATATTACTTCTTTGAATCTCATCAAATATATCGCTAATAACATTTTGCATTCCGTGCTTTAATAACGTCCCACACCAAATGTAAAGCATATCTCCGAGGGCATCTGCAATTTCCACTACATCCTTATTTCTACACGCTTCCAAATACTCTTCATTTTCTTCATGCATCAGTCTATGACGTAGAAGAAATGTAGACTCATCAACATCAGTTTTGAGCTGCTCTTCATTTCCAATTAAAAAAACTTCATGAAATTTTTTAACCTTATTTATCTTATCTTTCATATTAAATACTAATTTGTTTCAAAATAAGTTAATTTTGTAGAGTAAATAACAAATTCAAATTTATAATTATGAAAAAGATAGTAATTGTTTTAAGTGCATTGTTTGTTTTAACTGCATTTACAACTCACGTTGATAAGTATACAGTAGATGTAACAAAAAGCAAACTAGTTTGGAAAGCTGAAAAAGTAACTGGCGGTCACGATGGTCATGTTTCATTGAAAAGTGGAAACGTATTTATGGATCATGGGAAAATTGCTAAAGCAAGCTTTGTAGTGGACATGAATACCATTACTAACGACGATATCAAATCCGAAAAATATAGCAATAAACTCGTTGGACACCTTAAGAGCGAAGACTTTTTTAACGTTAAAAAACACCCGGAAGTTAGCTTTGATATGATTAAGGCTACACCTGTTAGCAATGGAAAATTTGATGTCTTTGGAAATATTACAATTAAGGGTATTAAGGCAGTAATCTCTTTTCCTATGATGCTGAAAGAATCAAAATCTGAATTAGAAGTATCGGGTACTTTTTCTTTTGACAGAACAAAATTTGATATAAAATACGACTCTGGTTCTTTCTTTGAAAACTTAGGCGATAGAGCAATCAACGATGATGTTGCAATAGACTTCAACATTGTATTATATAAGTAATGGAAAATATTACTTCAGGCCATTGGGTTTTTGCAATATGTTTTGCAATAGCTTTTGTTAGCTACTTAATATGGTCTTATGTGAAAGATTTTAAAGTAAATAGGATACACTACAAAGGAAGTATACTATTTGTTTTTTCCATCGTTATTATTGCTTTTTTAGCCTATGTATTCAGAGGCTACATGATTTAAATATTAGATATGAAATTAATCAAATCGATTTTATATTCAATTTTAGGGATACTTACAATTTACCTTATTGCGAATTTCTTCTTTGACAGAAAATTTGAAGTGGAAACATCTGTAGAAATTGATAGTAGTCCTTTTGTAGTATACAATCAAATTAGCGACTTTTCCAATTGGAAAAATTGGGATCCTTGGTTAAGTACTGATACAACTATAGAAACGACTCTTTCGCCAAAAACCTATGAAGTCGGTGCGTTCAGACAATGGAAAAGTGAAAACTCTGGAGAAGGAACAATTGAATTGACTGATAATATCTTTTTAAAATCGTTAGAATACAAGATTACAATTAAAGATAATTCCCCCTTTCATGCTAGCTTCAATATATTGCCCATTGATAGTGGTGTTAAGGTCAACTGGAAAAATTATGGGGAACTAACTTTCTTAGCTCGAATATTCGGACCAGTAATGACTAAAATGATGAAGGCCGACCACGAAAAAGGACTAGAACTTCTTAAAAATTATTGTGAGTCTATACCATCATCAAGTGGTGAGGTAAGCATTAAGGACTGGGATAGTCAAAATGTAATTTCCATTACTAAAACATGTTCAACCGAAGGTATCAGCTCAACACTTTCTGAAAGTTATAATGCCATTTTTGTTTTTCTTGCTCAAAATGGAATAATGCCAACGAGTTCACCTTTTTCTCAATATATTGAGTTCCCAAATACAGCTGGCGGAGAAAATAAAGTCATTATAAAATCTGGAACGTTTATAGAAGTGCCTGTTTCTACTAACTTAGCAGCAAATATGGAATATACTCAAAAGCTAGCATCTTTAAG
>PKDP01000017.1 GCA_002862585.1 Flavobacteriales bacterium
CTGTTTGGCACGCATCAATCGGTTTGGCTGTAAGTCTTCAGCTAACATACTATTTGACAGGTCGATGGCAATCATTAAATCGACACCTTCTCTTTTAACTTCTTTCATTTTAGAGCCAATCTGTGGATTAGCCAAGCCAATAATTATAAAAATGATAGATAAGCAAAATAGAAAAAACTTAAGCCTTAATTTTCTGAAAGATACCATTGGCATTAATTTAAAAACCATGTGGCTTTCTCCGAATTTATTAATGGCTTTCTTTCTCCATCTTATTGCTAAGATAAACAGAGCGATAATTATTGGAACAACAATTAGCAAGATCAACCATTCGCTATTTTCGTATCTCAACATCAGGTAATACTTTTAAAAATGCTGAGTTTAAACAAAAACTCAAGGATTAATAGACAAAATGCAATGAGAGCTACAATAAAAAACTCTTCTTTCTTTTTATGGTATTCTTTTACTTCAATTTTTGAACGTTCTAATTTATTAATCTCTTTGTAAATCCTTTCTAATGCTTTGTTTGATGTAGCTCTAAAATACTTTCCGTTTGTTACAGAAGCGATATCTTGGAGCGTTTCTTCATCAATTTGTACTTCAACGTCTTGGTATACCGTAGTTCCAAATGGTGTTTTAAAAGGGTAGGGTGCAAAGCCTTTGGTACCTACACCAATAGTATACACTCTTACGCCAAACTTTTGGGCAATCTTTGCTGCTGTTAATGGGGCTACTGTTCCTTGATTGTTAACGCCATCCGTTAATAGTATGATAACTTTACTGATTGCCTCACTTTCTTTTAATCTGTTAACAGCAGTAGCTAAGCCCATGCCAATGGCCGTTCCATCATCTACCATCCCACTTTTGACGTTCCCAAAAAGATTCTGTAAAACCTGATGGTCAGTTGTTAATGGACACTGTGTAAAGCTTTCTCCGGCAAAAATGACAAGCCCAATTCTATCGTTAGATCGATCAGAAATAAAGTCCATTGCCACCTTCTTAGAGGCTTCCAATCTATCAGGTTTTAGGTCTTGAGCTAACATACTTCCTGAAATATCCATAGAAATTATAATATCTATACCTTCCGTGGTCATGTCTTCCCAGGAAAGCGTTGATTGAGGTCTAGCAAATGCTACAATAAGCAATGATATGGCGATTGTTCTTAATAGGAAAAGCATGTGTCTTCCTTTTTCTTTCCAGCTTTTAGTTTGAATACCTTCTAAAGTCGAAACTTGTAGCTGTGCCGATTGCTTTTTTTGATTGAAATAATACCATACCCATAATAGTGGAACTAAGCACATTAGGTACAAGAAATCTGGATTATAATATGTCCAATTACTCCACATCATTTTCATTTACCGATTTAGCAGTACTATTTATAAAATCAATTGCAACTTTATAGCTCTCTTTATTTTCTATTTCTATAGGTTGACTTTTTGCAAATTTGGCTAAGTCTGAACGCATAAGTAGTTCCTCTAGTTTATTGGTTTCTATTTTTTGTTGATGAAGATGATCTATAGTTTCTTTTGTTGGTATTTCCATAGCCGGAGTACCAATTCCTTCTTCAATGTATGTTCTAATTACTTCAGAAATAGTGGTGTAATATTCTTTGACTTTACCATTTTGCCAAAGTTTTTGAGCATTAAGTATTTCAAGTTTATTTAAGGCTATTTCATGAGGTAGTATTATTTCTTCTTTTTTAATCGGGATTATTTCTTTTTTAGTTCGGTTTTTAAGCCAATACCTAATTAAGAATATTGCTATCAATAGAATAATAAAACCTAGTATGTAAGGACCAGCTTCCACAAAAGTTATGGGCGTATGAATAGGTGCTTTAATGTCTTTCAATTCATCATTTTGACTCAATTCTATAGTGTTGACATAAATGGGGATTGAATCCTTGAACTCATTGCCATACTTGAAAGAAGGAATGTAATAGATGCCACTGTCCCAAGCTGTAATGGTATAATTTTGACGTAGTATTAGGCCAGAATCAGACGTAATACTATCTATATTTGATTTAGTTAATATTTCCAATGGACCTATGGAGTCGTTGAAGTTTGGAAATAATTCTCCTTCAATAGCATTACATTCAAAACTTAATTTTATTTGGTCACCAATTAAAATGGTATCCGTGTCAATTTTCAAATTTAATTGACCAAACAGATATAATGGAGTGAGAAGTAAAAATAATAACTGTTTCATTTTACTCGTCTTTTGAAAAACTGAATTAAGGGTTTGATATAATCCATGTCTGTTCTCAACTGTATGCTGTCAACACCACTATTTTTAAATAATTGATTGACTTCCTCTTTATTTCGTAAATAGTTCTTTTTGTAGTTCTGTCGTATCGATTTATTGCCAGTATCAATCCATTTTACCTCGCCAGTCTCAGCATCTTTCATTTGAATTAGTCCGATGTCAGGTAGTTCTTCTTCTCTTTTATCATTAATACTAATGGTAACTACATCGTGTTTTTTATTAGCTATTTTGAGTGGCGCCTCAAAGTTATTATCCATAAAGTCAGAGATTACAAAGCAAATAGCTCGTTTTTTTATGACATTATTGAAATAGCGAAGGGCTTCTCCAATGTCTGTTCCTTTGTTTTCTGGTTCAAAAGCAATCAATTCTCTGATTATTCTAAGGATATGCGATTTTCCTTTCTTTGGTGGGATGAATTTTTCGACTTTTTCACTAAAAAAGATAACACCAATTTTATCATTATTTTGAATAGCGGAAAACGCCAATACTGCTGATAATTCAGTGACAAGTTCTTGTTTCATCTGTTTTTGAGTACCAAAGTTTTTCGAGCCGCTGACGTCAATTATAAGCATTACAGTTAACTCTCTTTCTTCTTCAAAAACTTTGATAAAAGGTGTGTTGAATCGAGCAGTAACATTCCAATCTATCGTTCTGATATCATCACCTGGCTGATACTCTCTTACTTCACTAAAAGCCATTCCTCTACCTTTGAAAGCAGTATGGTATTCTCCAGCGAAAATATGATTGGAAAGACCTCTAGTCTTCAATTCTATTTTACGTACTTTTTTTAATAAGTCACTTGTTTCCATTATGGAATCTCAACAGTGTTTAGTATTTCAGTAATGATGTCTTCAGAAGAAATATTTTCTGCTTCCGCTTCATATGACAAGCCAATTCTGTGACGTAATACATCATAACAGATTGAGCGAATATCTTCTGGAATAACGTAACCTCTTCGTTGAATAAATGCATATGCTTTTGAGGCAAGAGCCAAACTAATACTTGCTCTTGGAGAAGCACCGAAACTGATTAAGTTTTCAAACTTCTTAAGTCCACATTGTTCTGGGTATCGAGTAGCAAATACTATATCAACAATATATTGCTCAATTTTTTCATCCATATACACTTCTTTGACGAGCTCACGCGCAGCAAGAATGTCTTTAGTTTTGAGAATTTGATTAGCTTTTGGGAATGATTTAGCAAGATTGTGTCTTACAATAAGTTTCTCTTCTTCCTTTTTAGGATAATCGATGACAACCTTTAGCATAAATCTATCCACTTGAGCTTCTGGAAGGGGGTATGTTCCTTCTTGCTCAACTGGGTTTTGTGTAGCTAAAACTAAGAATGGCTCATCTAATTTAAAACTTTCTTCTCCAATAGTAATTTGGCGTTCTTGCATAGCTTCCAGCAATGCCGATTGTACTTTTGCAGGAGCTCTATTTATCTCATCGGCAAGAACAAAGTTGGCGAAAATTGGTCCCTTTTTTATAGAAAACGTTTCGTTTTTAGGACTGTATATTTGAGTTCCTAAAACATCGGCAGGTAATAAATCTGGAGTAAACTGAATTCTACTGAAGTTAGCGTCTAATGTACTTGCTAGTGTGTTTATAGCTAAAGTTTTAGCCAATCCAGGAACACCTTCCAGTAAAATATGGCCATTTGAAAGCAGGCCTATTAGTAATCTTTCGGTCATGTGTTTTTGTCCAACAATGACCTTGTTCATTTCCATCATGAGCATATCAATAAAAGCACTGTTTTTATTGATTTTCTCATTTAATTCTTTGATGTCTACATTAGAAGTTGAATCCATAGTTTAAATTTAAAATGCTAATTTTATGTTATATATCATTTTTACAAAATTTTATAACGACACAAAATTAATCCTATTGTATAAAAAACCGCAGATTTCGAGAAAAAATATCACAATGGGATTAATTAAAGAACACATGATTGAATAGACTTTTTTAATGTGTCATTATAAATTAATTAAATGTATTAAGTATTTCTTTTCAATTGAATATCTTCGCAATGTATAATGAAGCACAGATATTTCATAGAAATAATGTTCGATGGCACGGCCTATCATGGTTGGCAAGTTCAACCTAACTCATCTACAGTTCAAGAGCAAATCAATCAAGCTATCAGTACTGTTTTAGGGGAGGATATAAATGTTGTTGGAGCTGGAAGGACGGATACTGGTGTTCATGCCAAACAAATGTTTGCTCATTTCGATAGTTCAATTTCTTTTGATGGAAAAGATCTTATTTATAAGTTAAACTCATTTTTAAAAAACGATATTAGTGTTTTGAGAGTTTTTGAAGTTGACGATTCTGCACATTCTAGATTTGATGCTGTTTTAAGAAAATATGAATATTTAATTCATGCTAATAAAAACCCTTTTCTTATTAATAAATCTTGGTGCTTTCATAGAAATTTAGATGTTGATTTGATGAACGAGGCTTCTAAACTATTGCTTAATTACACTGATTTCACCTCTTTTTCTAAGTTACACACTCAAACCAAAACAAATAACTGTTCAGTTAAGATGGCAGTTTGGGAAAAAGTAAATGATAATCTTGTTTTTAGTATTGAAGCAGATAGATTTTTAAGAAATATGGTAAGAGCAATTGTTGGTACCCTTGTTGCTGTAGGTGAAAAAAAGATTTCTATTAAAGAATTTGTTAAAATTATTGAAAGTAAAAACAGGTCTAAGGCAGGTGCTTCTGTGCCGGCTCATGGTTTGTATTTACTGAGTATTAAATACCCTAAAAATATTTGTGATGAGTAAAGTTGAAGGGGAAACATTTGATATTACACTACTTAAACGTGTAATGGGTTATGTAAAGCCATACAAATCGTTGTTTTTAGGCACTTCATTAGTTGCAATCTTTATTGCCTTTTTATCTCCAGCAAGACCCATACTAATTCAGTATGCTTTTGATAATTTTATTTTGAACCCTGACGAGTATAAGTTATTACTTGTCACTCTTCTTCTAGTAGTATTGTTAATTGCCGAAAGTGTGTCCCAATATTTTTATACTTACTGGGCTAATTTTTTGGGGCAAAGTGTAATCAAAGACCTGAGGTTACAGACTTACAAGAAGATAATCAATTTCAGACAGCAGTTTTTTGATAAAAACCCCATAGGTTCATTAGTTACTAGAGTGGTGTCTGATATTGAGACAATTTCTGATATTTTTTCTCAAGGATTATTAGTCATTATAGCCGATGTATTAAAGCTGATAATTGTTATTGTTGTAATGTTTGTTACTGATTGGAGATTAACATTATTTAGTCTGTCTTCAATACCTCTTTTGCTTGTTGCCACCTATTGGTTTAAACGCTCTATTAAGTCAGCTTTTCAAGACGTTAGAAGGCAGGTTTCTGCTTTAAATACTTTTGTGCAAGAGCATATTGTTGGTATGTATATTGTTCAACTTTTTAATAGAGAAAAAGAAGAATACAGCAGGTTTAAGAAAATCAATGAAGCACACAGAGATGCACATATTCGTTCAATATGGTATTATTCTATATTTTTCCCGATAGTAGAAATATTGTCTGCTGTTTCGGTTGGTTTACTAATTTGGTGGGGAGGTATTGAGTCTGTAATGTCGAATGAGGTATCCTTAGGTGAGCTCATTGCATTCATTCTTTACATTCATATGTTGTTTCGACCCATAAGGCAATTGGCTGATCGCTTTAATGTGCTTCAAATGGGAATGGTTGCTGCTGAACGAGTTTTTAAGATTATTGATAATTCTGAATCAATAGCAGATAACGGCACTTTAGAGTTAAAAGACTGTGAAGGAGAAATTGAGTTTAAAAATGTATGGTTTGCATATAATGATGAAGATTGGGTTCTAAAAGGAATTTCATTTAAAGTAAGAGCAGGGGACACGCTGGCTATAATTGGAGCAACGGGCTCTGGAAAATCTACTATTATAAATCTTCTGACAAGAAATTACGACATAAACAAAGGAGAAATTTTTATTGATGGGAAAAACTATTTAAATTATAGTTTGGACTCTCTTCGTAAAAATATTGCAGTTGTTTTACAGGATGTATTTTTGTTTTCAAATTCAGTTTTAAACAATATTACATTGGGTAG
>PKDP01000108.1 GCA_002862585.1 Flavobacteriales bacterium
CACCAGTAACAGTTGATCCTAATTTCTCGGCACCCATTCCAATGATATCAACCGAATCACCTGTGTTTGCAACACCTGTTTCGATACGACCTGTAGCAACAGTACCACGTCCTGTAATAGTAAATACATCCTCGATTGGCATCAAGAAGTCTTTAGCGTTATCACGAACTGGTTCTGGTATATATGCATCAACACTTTCCATTAATTTCATTACTGTATCTACCCACTGTGCTTCACCGTTAAGTGCACCTAGTGCAGATCCTGAAACTACAGGTGCGTTATCACCATCATATTCGTAAAAAGATAGTAATTCTCTTACTTCCATCTCTACCAACTCTAGAAGCTCCTCATCGTCAACCATATCCACTTTATTAAGGAATACAACGACAGCAGGAACACCTACCTGACGAGCTAATAAGATGTGCTCTCTTGTTTGAGGCATAGGACCATCAGTGGCCGCACATACTAAAATTGCACCGTCCATCTGAGCAGCACCAGTAACCATGTTCTTTACGTAATCGGCGTGACCTGGACAGTCAACGTGAGCGTAGTGACGGTTAGCAGTTTCATACTCAACGTGAGAAGTGTTAATTGTAATACCTCTTTCTTTTTCTTCTGGAGCATTATCTATAGAGTCAAACGCTTGAGCTTCACACAATCCAGCGTCCGCCAATACCTTAGTAATAGCGGCAGTCAAGGTAGTTTTTCCGTGGTCAACATGACCAATTGTACCAATGTTTAAGTGTGGTTTGGTACGATTAAAATTCTCTTTTGCCATAGCTAGCTATTTTAAATTAGTTTAAAAAGTTAATACCTCTCATAAAAGAAAGGCTGTTTTTTTATCAGTTGAGCCAATGACGGGATTTGAACCCGTGACCTCTTCCTTACCAAGGAAACGCTCTACCCCTGAGCTACATCGGCTTAGGTTAAGAGCGGGAGACGGGATTCGAACCCGCGACCCTCAGCTTGGAAGGCTGATGCTCTGGCCAGCTGAGCTACTCCCGCAAATAGTTGTTTGGTGGGGAGAGCAGGATTCGAACCTACGAAGGCGAAGCCAACAGATTTACAGTCTGTCCTCGTTGACCGCTTGAGTATCTCCCCTAAACAATTATATAGCTCTTAAACTAAGAACTGAGCCGCTAGAGGGACTCGAACCCACGACCTGCTGATTACAAATCAGCTGCTCTAGCCAGCTGAGCTATAGCGGCAAATCAATAAATAAAAAAACAGCCCCTCTTGAAAAAGGGTTTGCAAATGTATTAAAGTTTTTGTTTCACACAAATAACAATACCGTTTTTTTTTACAATAATATTTTAAGGGTTAAATTAAGGTTAAACGAGACGCTTTTTTTGCTTGTTTTTTTTGACTTGACGGATAAGGGCTTCTTGAACAAGGTCAACAGCCTCTTCGAAGGATTCACATTGCTTACTTGCAAACAAATCACTTACTCCTGTATTGACCTTGATTTCTACAATCTTATTAGCTCTGCTATCAGTATTTTCTAACTTAAGAAATACTTCTGAGTAGATTAATTCGTCATCAAATTGCATAAGTTTTTCTACTTTCTTATTGATAAAGTTTAAAAGTTTTTTGTCTGCGTCAAAGTGAATGGAATGAATGGTAATTTGCATAACTAATTAGGTTTTATGCTCTTGGGTGAGCGTTATTAAATACTTTTTTTAATTTTTCAATTGAGTTGTGTGTATACACTTCAGTGGCTGATAAGCTAGCATGTCCTAACAGCTCTTTTATGATGTTTAAATCAGCCCCACTATTAAGCATGTGTGTAGCAAAGGTATGCCTCAAGATATGGGGACTGGTCTTCTTCAAACTGCTAACACTGGAAATTAGCTTATTCATTGTTTTGTATACAAGTGATGGATTCAACTTTCTTCCCATTTCGGTCAAAAGCAAATAAGAGTTGAATTTTGTTTTCATTGAATATCTAATTTCTAAGAATTTTTCTAGAGAAGTCATTAACTCTTGTGTCAACGGAATAATGCGTTCTTTATTTCGTTTTCCTAATACTTTAAGTTGTTTTTTACTGAAGTCTATGTCTTTTATCTTGATATTTATAAGTTCCGATAATCTGATTCCTGTTGAATAGAAAATTTCAACAATTAATCTGTCTCTTTTGCCTTCATAATCATCAGAAAATTCTTTTTCATCCAACAGCTTATTCATTTCATCAACTGTAACAAAGCTTGGAATACCTTTAGATGTTTTGGCAGATTTTAACCTTATTGTAGGATTTATTTTGACAGCTCCTTCTTTCTGGGCAAACTTAAAAAAGGATTTTAGGGTAGTTATTTTTCTATTGACTGTTCTGGGTGTGTTTCCTCTATTTAGCTCATTAACTAACCAACTTCTAATCATTGAATGATTAGCTTTATCAATAGGAGTAGAATAAATTTCGTCTAGGTAATCACTTAATATGGTCAAGTCAGCCTTATACGCTTTTACAGTGTGTAAAGAGTATCTTTTTTCTAAAGCTAAGTAATCAAGAAAGTTTTTAGTTAGGGCCATAAAAAAACATCATTTTGAACGAATATACTAAAAATTAGTCATTTTTCAAATGATGTTTAGATACAAATGTTAGTGTAGAAATTAGTCCTCTTCTCTACGTAAAGTCTCTTTGTAAGCGGCTTTAATCTTTTGATCTCTTAATGCAACAGACTTCTTAGTAAACTCTCTTCGAGCTCTAAGTTGCTTCATGGTGCCAGTCATATTGAATTTCTTCTTAAATTTCTTAAGAGCTCTATCAATAGATTCTCCGTCTTTTACTGGAATGATTATCATATTCAAATTTAAATTGGGCTGCAAATATACAAATATCTACTTCACTTACAATAGTTAATGAACTATTTGCTTGGCAATAACAATTTTCTGTATCTCAGAAGTGCCTTCTCCTATTGTACATAGCTTAGAATCTCTATAAAATCGCTCTACTGGAAATTCTTTTGAATAGCCGTATCCTCCAAAAATCTGCAAGGCATCTGTTGATACATCAACAGCAACTTCGGATGAATAGTACTTTGCCATAGCTCCACTAAGCGTGATACGTTCTCCAGCCTTTTTCTTACTAATTGTATTATATATCAATAATTCTGATGCTTCAATGGTAATTGCCATATCTGCTAATTTGAATGATATTGCTTGATGTTGTGAAATAGGTTTTCCAAATTGTACGCGTTCTTTTGAGTATTTTAAAGATGCCTCGTAGGCTCCTTTAGCAATTCCTAGTGATAAAGCAGCAATGGAGATTCTACCTCCGTCCAAAACTTTCATAGCTTGAATAAAGCCATCACCTACATTTCCAAGAACATTATCTTTAGGTATTTTACAATTATCGAAAATTAACTCAGCTGTTTCTGATGCTCTCATGCCTAGCTTATCTTCTTTTTTTCCTGATGAAAAGCCTTCAATACCCTTTTCAACTATAAATGCCGTCATGCCTCGCGAGTCTCCTTTATCACCAGTTCGCACTATAACAACCGCTACATTTCCACTAATTGCATGTGTTATAAAGTTTTTAGCTCCATTTAAAATCCAGTAATCACCTTCTTTCGTGGCAGTTGTAGACATACCTCCAGAGTCAGAACCTGTATTATGTTCTGTAAGCCCCCATGCACCAATCCAATCTGCGGTTGCTAACTTAGGTAAGTATTTTTTCTTTTGCTCTTCATTCCCGAATTGAAGTATATGACCAGTGCATAAGGAGTTATGTGCTGCCATAGATAGTCCTATCGATGGGTCAACTTTTGATAGATACTCAATTGCGGTAACATATTCTGCATATCCAAATCCAGAGCCACCATATTCTTCGGGAACTAATACTCCCATTAATCCTAAGTCTCCTAATTTTTTAAAAACTTCAATAGGAAACGTCTGATTTTTATCCCATTCTTTCATGAATGGAACGATTTCTTTCTCAGCGAAGGACTTAACCATATCAGCGATAAGTTTTTGATTTTCATTGTAGTTAAAATCCATGCTTTAGTATTTTATAAGTGATATTATTTCGTTTGATTCTGACTTAATATTTTTTCTTCCGTTTAAAAAAGATAATTCTACTACGAATAAAAACGCACTGATGTTTCCACCAAGCCTCTTTACTAGATTTGCAGCTGCATTAGCAGTTCCACCGGTTGCAAGTAAATCATCATGTATTGCTATATTCCAACCTTTTTGGATTGAATCTGTATGAATTTCAACAACAGCTTTTCCGTATTCTAAATCGTATTCTTCACTTATCACATCGGATGGTAATTTACCAGCTTTTCTAACTGGGATAAATGGAATATTCAATTCGTTTGCCAACATCATTCCAAATAAAAACCCTCGACTTTCCACACCAACGATAGCATCGATTTTCTTGCCTTTTAACTTATCATTAAATGATTTTATTACAAATGATGACAATACTGGATCTGCAAGTATTGGCGTAATATCCTTGAAAGAAATTCCTTCTTTTGGAAAGTCTTTAACCTCCCTAATTTTCTCCTCTAAAACTGTTTTGCTCATTAACTGTGAAATAGTTTACAATTTTACGAAAATTAAGGGTGTCAATCAAGTGCAAATTATATAGTTCATAAATGCTATTTTAGGCTCCATGTTCTTCGCGATAATTCACGATTGATCGTGCTAAATTTGAAGATATGTAGGGGTGTTTTCGTAATTCATATTGATTCATCTCATTAATATTTTTCTTCAAAATGACTTTTTCATTAACTAGTAAATACTCCTCAATCTTATCATATCGAACACTATCCATTTGATAAACTTCTAAAATTTATTTCTTAGAATAAAATCCGCCCAATAAATTTCTGAATTTACATATCCGCTTTGCAAAATATTTACCAATTCCTGGTAACTGCACAAATGCTAGTGTATCAGCCAAATTGATGTCAATATGAATTATTTTCTTCGCTTTAGGTGTTTTATAAGCTTACTTGTGAGGCATTCTTTTTGAAGCAAAAAACCTCACCTTCTCCTCACTTTACTTTTTCTCCTTGAATCTATTTACCTCTTGTTGAAATTGAGTGAAGTCATATTCTTTTAAGGCTTTATCTTCACTGAATTTTGCAATGAAATGAATGACGACAATAAAAATGGATAAAGCTATAATGGCTCTTCCATTACTTGAGTTGAAATAAAAAAAGTTTTTCACGGCAAATATGTTTCACTCTATTTAGTCTTTTTAATTTGTCCTGATTTAATTTTATTTAAATACTCTTTTAAATCAATTTTTACTTCACCTGACAAAATCAACAATCCTAAAATATTAGGAAATGCCATTGCTAAAATCATCATATCAGAGAAGTCTAAAACAGCACCTAGCTTTACTGAAGACCCAATGATTATAAAAATCAAAAATATAAGCTTGTAAACTAACTCTGATTTTTTCGATGAACCAAATAAGTATGTCCATGATTTTAATCCGTAATAAGACCATGAAATCATAGTTGAAAAAGCAAATAAAAATATTGCAAATACTAGCACGTAAGGGAACCATGAGATAACACTTTCAAATGCTTGAGATGTTAATTGAGCCCCTTCTACACCCTGTACTCCTGACATACCAGTTACTATAATTACTAAAGCGGTCATTGTACAAATCACTACAGTGTCAATAAATGGCTCTAATAAAGAAACTATTCCTTCACTTACTGGTTCGTTAGTTTTTGTGGCAGAATGCGCAATAGAAGCTGAACCTACTCCTGCTTCATTCGAAAAGGCTGCTCTTCTAAAGCCTTGAATGATGACCCCTACAAATCCTCCAAAGGCTGCACTTGGCGCAAAAGCTCCGTTAATAATCGTTGATATAGCATTCCCTATTTCTGAAAAATGAACAATTAATATAATCGAAGCTGCAAGAACATAAAGTACCGCCATAAAAGGAACAATCTTCTCAGTAACTTTAGCAATACTTTTAATTCCACCAATTATAACTGTACCTACCAAGATGGCTAGTATAAATCCAAACATCGGTCCATTTCCTGAAAGCATTGGGAATTGGCCTGACAGTTGAGCGTAGGCTTGATTGGCCTGAAACATATTTCCACCTCCAAAAGAACCTCCTATACATAGTATCGCAAATAAAACAGCTAATACCTTTCCTAAATTTGAAAATCCATATTTAGCTAAACCGTTTTTCAGATAGTACATTGGTCCTCCAGAAACTTCCCCTTCATTGTTGACAACTCTATATTTTACACCTAAAGTACATTCTACAAATTTTGAGGACATTCCTAATAAACCA
>PKDP01000033.1 GCA_002862585.1 Flavobacteriales bacterium
AGTGTCCGAAAAAATTAACGATAACTGGCAAGTAAACGAATGGGTTAAAAAAGCTGTTATATTATACTTCCCCATTCAAAAAATGGAAACCTTAGAAGCGGGGCCGCTTGAATTTCATGATAAGATGAAATTAAAAACCAACTATAGTGAACTTGGTGTCCGTGTAGTCCCTAATGCTGTAGCAAGGTATGGTGCCTATTTAGCAAAAGGCGTTATTATGATGCCATCCTATGTAAATATTGGCGCCTATGTTGACTCTGGCTCTATGATAGATACTTGGGCAACAGTAGGCTCATGTGCTCAAATCGGCAAAAATGTACACCTTAGTGGTGGTGTGGGAATTGGAGGCGTATTGGAGCCCTTACAAGCCTCGCCTGTTATTATTGAAGATGGAGCTTTCATTGGCTCAAGATGTATTGTAGTAGAAGGTGTAAAAGTCAAAGAAGAAGCAGTTCTTGGAGCAAATGTTGTTCTTACCGCATCTACAAAAATATTTGATGTTACTGGAGAAGAAGCCGTAGAATACAAAGGAACAATACCTAAGCGCTCTGTTGTTATACCTGGCACCTACAACAAAACATTTGGTGCTGGTAATTATGGTGTATCATGTGCATTAATAATTGGACAAAGAAAAGAAAGCACCGATAAGAAAACCTCTCTTAACGATGCCCTAAGAGAATATAATGTAGCTGTGTAATGAAAATCGGTTTTGATGCAAAAAGAGCTTTTTATAACAATACAGGTCTCGGAAATTATTCTAGAGATACCATTCGTATTGTAGGAAGCTATTTTAGCCAAAACGAATACCACGTATACACACCAAAAAACATTCAGAACAATCGCCTTAATTTTCTTAAAGGGCAATCGCAATACCATATTCACGAACCCCAAACTTTAATTTACAAAATATTCAAGTCTCTTTGGAGAACATTTGGATTAAAGAAAGATTTAGAAAAAGACGAATTAAATCTTTTCCATGGCTTAAGTCATGAAATTCCATTAGGAATTCACAATACCAAGATAAAGTCAATCGTAAGTATTCATGATTTAATAGCCATTAGATTTCCTCAGTATTTTAAACATTTTGATAGAATTTCGTACATAAACAAAAGCAAATATGCTTGTCAACATGCCGATAAAATCATAGCGGTAAGCCAACAAACTAAAAAAGATATTATCCGATTTTTTAACGTTGATGAAAGAAAAATTCAAGTTGTATATCAAGGGTGTAATACAATATTTCAAAGTCAATTGCACAACAACTATAAAAATGGGATTATTACTAAATATCAACTCGATAGTAAATACTTATTATACGTTGGAACTATTGAAGAACGTAAGAATCTCCTAACAGTACTCAAATGCCTTGAAGAGCTACCCGATTACAGTTTAGTAGTTATTGGTTCAGGAGGAAAGTATAAACAAAAATGTTTGAAGTATATTAAAAAGAACAATCTAACAAGTCAAATTACTTTTTTAAGCAAATTAGATTTGAAGGAAATGGCAGCTATTTACCAAAAAGCAGAGTTAATGATATACCCCTCCTTTTTTGAAGGGTTTGGTATTCCAATACTAGAAGCACTATTTTCTGAAATACCGGTAATCACTACTTTAGGCGGTTGCTTTTCAGAAGCAGGAGGACCAAGCTCATCATACATAAACCCTTCCAACGTTGAAGAAATGAAAAGTGAAATAGTGGATATTTGTACAAACCAATCGCGACGTAAAAAGATGATTGAAGATGGTAAAATTCATGCTCAAAAGTTTACGGACGATAAAATTGCAAAAGAGTTAATAAAGGTATATCAGAGTATATAATGAAGGACGATTTATTAAAATGTTTATCAGTCTTGCAGAATGGAGGACTAATTTTATACCCAACAGATACAATATGGGGAATTGGATGCGACGCCACAAATACGGAGGCTATTGAAAAAATTTATGCCTTAAAAGGCAGAAAATCATCAAAAGCCTTAATTACACTGATTGCTACTGATATAATGCTAGAGCGAACAGTAGTAGATATGCCACCTATCGCATGGGATTTAATTGATGCAGCTACTAGCCCACTTACTATCATTTATGACAGAGTCAAAGGCATTTCTGACACTGCAATTGCAGAAGATGGTACTTGCGGTATTCGTCTAACTGAAGACACTTTTTGTAAACAGCTTATTCAACGTTTTGGAAAACCAATAATTTCTACTTCTGCCAATCAAAGTGGAGAGCCTACAGCAATGACATTCTCAGAGATTGACCAACACATTTTGAAAGGAGTGGATTTCGTAGTAAATTTCCGACAAAATGAAAACAACAAAAAAACAGCCTCTAACATTATAAAGCTCCAAAATAATGGAGTAATCAAAATCATCAGATAAGTGAATCTCAAAAAACACCTAAACAATACAATCTTTAAGATAGTTTCTCAGGCAGCAGACGAATTGGGTTATGAAACTTATGTTATTGGCGGTTACGTTAGAGATTTATTGCTAAACTCCAATGAACCAAAGGATATAGATTTTGTCTGTGTAGGAAGTGGAATAGAACTAGCTCAAAAAGTAAAATCAATTTTAGATACCGAAAGTAAAGTTCAGGTCTTTAAAAACTTTGGTACGGCAATGCTAAAACACAATGACTTAGAGCTAGAATTTGTTGGGGCTAGAAAAGAGTCATACCGAACAGACTCTAGAAAACCGATTGTTGAAGATGGAACTCTTGAAGATGATCAAAACAGAAGAGACTTTAGCATTAATGCATTAGCTATACAACTAAACGCCTCTCATTTTGGTAAACTTATTGACCCTTTCAATGGTTTAAAAGATTTAGAAAATAAAATAATTAGAACGCCACTTGAGCCTAATAAAACATATTCAGACGACCCACTCCGGATTATGAGAGCTATTCGTTTTTCATGCCAATTAAACTTCACTATTGAAGAAAAATCTCTTAAGGCGATAACAGAAAATGCTAATCGCTTAAATATAATCTCTCAAGAAAGAATTACAGACGAACTCAACAAAATTATATTATCAAAAATACCATCTAAAGGTTTTAAATTATTATTCAATACACAACTACTTCATCAATTTTTCCCAAAGATGGTAGAACTTCAAGGCATAGAGGTTATCGATAACAAAGGGCACAAGGATAATTTTTACCACACACTAAAAGTATTAGATAACATCAGTCAAGAATCTGACAGTTTATGGCTCCGATGGGCAGCAATATTACACGACATTGCCAAACCAGATACCAAGCGATTTGAAGAAAAGCATGGCTGGACATTTCATGGTTATGAATTTTTAGGTTCTAAAATGGTACCTAAAATTTTTAAATCATTAAAACTACCTCTGAATGAAAAGATGAAATACGTTCAGAAATTAGTTCGTCTGCACCTAAGACCTATAGTTCTAGCACAAGAAATTGTAACCGATTCAGCCGTTAGACGTTTACTCTTTGATGCAGGAGAAGATATTGACGACTTAATGACCTTATGTGATGCCGATATCACATCCAAAAATCCTGAAAAGGTAAAACGATACCTAGAAAATTTTAAAGTCGTCAGGCAAAAAATTAAAGATGTCGAAGAAAGAGACCATATCAGAAATATGCAACCCCCAATCAGTGGTGAAGAAATCATTGAACTGTTCGACTTAAAACCTAGCCGAGAAATTGGACTTTTGAAATCAGCCATAAAAGAAGCTATTTTAGATGGCGAAATATCAAATAATAAAGATGAGGCTCATGACTTTCTAATTGAGAAAGCAGCCGAAATGGGCATCAAACCAAAACGTTAAAATTATGATTGTAAAATTGAGTATTATTTTGGACCATCAATCCGATGTATTTAGAGAAGTAAAGCTTGACTCTTCTTCTTCTTTGCTAGAACTACATGATTTTATTGTTCAAGTGTTTAAATTGAAAAAAGATGAAATGGCAGCTTTCTACTTATCAAATAACGATTGGGAACAAAATGAAGAAATACCATTAATTGCAATGGATGCTAATTCTGCAATAGAAATGGGGAAATTATCAATCAATGATATTTTCAGTGGACATGATAAACTGCTATATGTCAATGACTTCTTAGTCATGTGGCGTTTTATGATAGAAGTTGTTGAAAAAGATGAATCAAATTCAATCGATGAACCTGAGTTATTCCTATCTTTTGGTAAAATACCAGAGGATACTCCCGAAGTTCAATTTGTTTCTGAAAAAGACCCCTATTCTTCTTATGGAGATATTTATGACGAAGAACATGATGAGTTTAATGAGTTCGAAAGTTATGACTAATACTAAAACACTCAAAGTAATTTATGGACCTACTGCCGTAGGTAAAACAGTTTTAGCAATAAAGCTAGCTCAAGAACTAAATACTGAAATACTTTCCGCTGATTCAAGACAGTTTTACAATGAAATGAGAATTGGAACTGCAGTTCCAGAACAAGAAGAATTAGAGGCAATAAAACATCATTTCATACAACACAAAAGTATTCATGACGACTATAACGTAGGTTTGTTTGAACACGATGCCATCAAAAAAATGGATGATCTTTTTAAACGCTATGACACACTAATTATGGTTGGCGGTTCCGGTTTATATATTGACGGTGTATGTAAAGGCTTAGATTCCTTTCCAGAAATAAACCCTACCATCAGAGAAAAACTTAGGAAGGATTATAGTAATAGTGGACTGGAATGGCTTAAAAATGAAGTTAAGACCTTAGATCCTCAATACTTTCAATCAGCCGATATTCATAATCATCAACGCCTTCTGAGATGCTTGGAAGTCTGTCGACAGAGTGGGCAAACTTACACTAGTTTCAAAAACGCTAAAAAGAATAAACGGCCATTCGAAGTAGAATACTATTCTATAAAGATGGATAGAGAAACATTGTACAACAGAATCAATAAACGTGTTGATATAATGATAAATAATGGTCTACTTAGTGAAGTAGAAAGCCTTCAGGACTTTCAGCACTTTAATGCCCTACAAACGGTTGGCTATAAAGAACTCTTTTCGTACCTCAACAATGAACTAACGCTTGATGAAGCCATAGCCATAATCAAACAAAATACTAGGAGGTATGCCAAAAGACAACTCACTTGGCTAAATCGATATCCTATAAAATGGGTAGAGTATTAATGAAAGACTGATAATGAACCCTTAATCTTGTCGTGTCCATTATTCAACAGGATAGAATAAAAATAAACCCCTTCTTTAACAATATTTCCAGCTTCATTTTTTCCATCCCATGGATTTTTATAACCTAGCGATTGATATACTTTTGCACCCCATCGGTTATAAATAATTACTTCGGAATTTTCATACAAAAAGGAAGAGTTTATATTCCAAGTATCGTTAACCAAATCACCATTTGGACTAAAAGCATTAAATAGGCAACTGTCTAACACAACGGGCACTTCAAGCTCATCGGAAAATTCACAGCCGTTTTTATCTGTAACTTCTATTTTATACGATTGTGGGCTTAAATTTTCAATAATTGGTGTTGTTTCACCATTACTCCATAAATATTCGTAAGGTGGTGTACCTCCACTAATATCGGCATCTAAAGAGGAAAAACTTTCATCAAAACAATCCACTTCTTCAACTATTCCAGAAGCCATTTCATCTATCATTAAATCAAAAAAGAAAGAACAATTAGACCTATCCAAAATGTTGCAGATATATTCTCCAGGACAAAGACCACTTGAGTAAATAGAATCGTTTTGACCATCTTGCAATGCGCCATCTTTCTCCCATGAATAACTAAAAGGACGTAAACCACCACTTTCAACCACCATAGCTGATTCTTCTTGGTCAATATAACCTTGCATATCATCAATGGTAAAATCTAGTGTATCAGAACAATTTACAGACTGTACTGCGTCAAATACGATAACTGTATAGTCGTCAGGACATAAATAAAAAGAAGCACAGGAATCGTTTGTAAAGAGAGTATCTGATTCTAAAATAAAACCAAATGGTGCCAAACCACCTTGCACACAAATTCTAAAAGAGTCTTCTTGAGTAGCTGAAATTATGTTAATAGGATCTGCTCCTTGCTCGACTTCAATTGGAGTATAATTTCCGGCTGTATATATACAACCGTAAGAATCTTGTAATGAGACGGTGTAAAATCCAGCTTGAACATCCGATATTGTATAATCTGTTTGGATAGAATTCTGAAAATAATCCGCAGAAAAATTTCCGAGAGCATCAACATTACCTAGATTGTAAGGAG
>PKDP01000035.1 GCA_002862585.1 Flavobacteriales bacterium
GAGAAATCTTGTATAGCATTATACACTTTATCCTGTATAGGCTTCACAAGCTCTGTTCTTTTTTTGTATAAATCTCCTTCAGGACCAAAGCGTTTTCTTTGTAGTTCTTTGGCGTCTTTTTCTTTATTTATGATATCACTCTCTCTTTTGTTTTTCATTTCTTGAGTGAGCAATATTTTATCAGCTTGGTACTTTTTATAGAGCACATCTATTTGCTGATATACCTCTTCAATTTCGGATTGCCAGTTGACAGATAGTTTTTCTAATTGATCTTCAGCAGAAGCATATTCTGGTATTCTTTCGAGAATATAATCAGAATCAACATAGGCAAATTTTTGTGCCTGACTTACAGACGCAAAACAAACTAGTGCTATTAGAATTAACTGTTTCATAGTGGTGTGCTAAAATATTAAAATTGTTGATTAATTGAAAAGTGAAATTGACTTCCATTTGCAGATGGCGAGCCTATCACTTCATCAAATCCATATCCCCAATCTACGCCCATTATTCCCATCATTGGAATCATCATTCTAATCCCAACTCCAGCGGAACGTTTTATATCAAACGGATTAAAGGTATTTGATTTGTTCCAAGTGTTTCCTGCCTCTAAAAATGCTAAAGCAAATATAGGCGACTGCGGATTTAATGATAACGCATAACGGAGTTCCAAAGTATATTTATTGTAAATAGTTGCTCCATCTGTTGGCGAGAGTGAATTGTTTTCATACCCTCTTAGAGCAATAACTTCTCTTCCGTCAACAGCATAACCGCTAAGACCATCTCCACCAACATAAAATCGTTCAAATTGTGATAATGACTCTTCACTGTTATATTTACCAATAAGCCCGTATTCTAAGTTGGTTTTTAATACTAGCTTATCAGCTAAAGCAGTAAACCAGTTTGCACCAATATTCCATTTGTGATATTCTACCCATTTACTAGCATCAAGTGGATCTGGGCTGCTTTCTTCTCCATCAAAAAGAGAATAAGGTGGTGTCATCTGAACGGATAACTTCATGTTTGATCCCCTTCTTGGAAAAGTAGGTTGATCAACAGAATTTCTGCCTAGTACAAATGAGTACGACATATTGTAATATGTGCCATCAATGAAGCTGCCAAAGCTGTAGTTATCAACTAAGTATTTCTTTAAACTTAGATTTTGGTATAAAGTAAAGAAGTCATCAGGCCACTTTAGTCGCTTTCCTAATCCTAAAGAAAGTCCTGTTACTTTAAATGTGCCGCTATTTTCATCATCGCTACTAATTCCGTTTGAGGTGATAGAATGGTATGCTCCTACTGTCAGAGAATTAGGTTTTTTACCACCAAGCCATGGTTCAGTAAAGGAAACATTATAGGATTGAAATAGCCTTCCGTTTGAAGTTGCTGAAATACTGAATCGTTGTCCATCTCCTGAGGGAAGGGGTAGCCATGCCTCTTTATTGAAAATGTTTTTAGCTGAAAAGTTGTTAAAGGATACTCTAAAAGTTCCAATGACTCTATCCGCACCATAACCACCTTGTAGTTCAATTTGGTCTGATGATTTTTCTTCAACGATATAAGTAAGGTCAACCGTTCCATCATCTTGATTCGGCTGAACATCAATATTTAATTTTTCTGGGTCGAAATAGTTCAGTGTTGCAATTTCTCGTTGAGAACGCATGATGTCAGAACGGCTAAACAGGTCGCCAGGTTTTGTGCGAATTTCTCGCATTATAACGTGGTCATTAGTTTTAGAGTTTCCACTTACCGATACTCTGTTTACTCGAGCTTGTAAGCCTTCGTAGATTCGGACTTCAATATCGATAGTGTCGTTTCGAATTTCTGTTTCTACAGGCGTTACTTGTGAGAAAAGATAGCCGTTGTCTAGGTAGATAGAGTGTATGTCTTTACTGTCTGGGCTTCCTAATATTCTACTTTCCAATACACTTTGGTCAAAAATATCACCTTTTTCTATGGCTACTATTTCTGCAAGTTCCTCATTTGTATATTTAGTGTTTCCAACAAAATTGATATTACCAAAATAGTAAGTCTTTCCTTCGGTAATTTCAAGTTTTATGTTTAGTAAGTTTTCTTCTGGATTAAAGGTGATGCTATCGTTATTGATTTTGGCATCTCTTAAGCCTTTTTCATTGTATTTTTCAATAATGAGTTGCTTATCATTTTTGAAGGCTTCCTCTAGATATTTTGAGGATTTGAAAATCCTAAAAAACTTCTTCTCTTTAGTGTCTTTCATCAATCGCTTAAGACGTTTCTCAGTAAATGCTTCGTTTCCGGCGAACTCAATACTTCCAATCTTTACTTTGTCTCCTTTTTCAATGTCGAGGACGAGTATAACATGATTTTTAGTTACCGTATCTTCAATTTCGTTTATTTCTGTAGTAACGTTTAAAAAGCCTTTTTCTTTGAAGTAATCAGATACAATATTCTTAGTATTGATAATTACATTTTTGGTAATAATTTTACCTCTTGCTAGCTTAATTTTTTCTCTTATGGCATCTATTTCTGATTTTTTAATGCCCTCAAACTTGAACTTTGATAACCTTGGTCTCTCCTCTAAATAAAGTGTTAGGAATATGGTATTTCCCTGTGTAGAGCTAACTTTAATCTGTATGTCAGAAAATAAGCCTTGCTCCCATAGTATTCGGCTAGCTTTTGTTAGTGCATCGCCTGGAATTTCAATTTTAGAGCCTATTTCTAAATTGGATATCTGTATTAGGGTTTTGTGGTCTAAAAACTTTGTACCTTCAATGGTTATTCCACCAAGAACGTATTTTTTTGGACTTGAATAATCGAAACTTTCTGAATCATTAGAAATGTTTATCTGGGCTATACTCAGATGAGTTATCAAAAAGGTGAAAATTAATATAGAGATACTTTTTTTAAGCATTTTCTTTTTCTATTTGTTCACTTGTTTTCCCAAATCGTCTTTCTCTTGATTGAAAATCAATAAGGGCTTCGTATAGGTTTTCACGCCTAAAGTCGGGCCACAAAATCTTTGTGAAATACAATTCTGAATATGCAATTTGCCACATTAAAAAATTACTTATTCTAAGCTCTCCACTAGTCCTTATTAATAGTTCTGGGTCAGGTATATTGTGTGTGTATAAGTGGTTTCTAACACTTTCTTCATTTATGTCATCAATATTCAAATTGCCATCCTTAACTTTTTCAGCTATTTGTTGAATGGCCTGCACAATTTCTTTCTTTGAACTGTAACTTAATGCGAGTACTAATGTCATTTTGTTGTTTTGAGAGGTTTTCTCAATGGCAACGTTTAAATTGTTCAAACACTTTTTTGGCAAATCGTCAAGATTGCCAATGGCTGTTAGTCGAATATTGTTATTCATTAGTGTTTCGGTCTCTTTAGTAATGGTGTTCACTAAGAGTTCCATTAAAGCGTTTATTTCAGATTTTGGTCGGGCCCAATTTTCTGATGAAAAAGCATACAGAGTTAAATATTTTAATCCAATTTCTGCTGCTCCTTCAACAGTATCTCTCACTGCTGTAACGCCCACCTTGTGCCCAAACACTCTGATTTTGGATTGCTGTTTTGCCCAACGGCCATTACCATCCATGATGATGGCAACATGATTTGGTAAAGTGTTTGTATTAATATTGGTCTTGTTAGGCATTTATTAGTATTGACAGACCTTAGGTTTAGTATCAATTCTGTATGAGATGGTTAGACCAGTAAAATAGTACCAATCCGTCCAGTCATTTTCGTTAGCACGTTGTCTATTAGTGTTTCCCGTCCAAGTTGTAATATCGGCACCAGGATTTGCTGCTAAAAATTCTTGTAATGCATTACTTCTATCTGATAGGGTAGCTGCATCAATATTTTCCATTGCCAGATATTGTGGGCTAGCATAGATTCCTCCTACATCATCTATGTAATCTGTAAATACCTTTCTTATTCCGTATTCTAAAGCAATACTGAGATTGTCTCCCAAACTTGCCTTTAGTCCAACTCCAATTGGAATAGCAACTTGTATAAGCTGATATGGATCCTTTTCAGGGTATCGTGTAGAATATTGCCCCTCAGTTCCTAGTGGCTGTAAATCTAGCCATGGATTGTTGGAGTCATCACCGTCTCTATCAAATGGGTTTTGAGTATCAGTTTGTCTAGCTTGTGGATTAAAATTGAATAGTGAAAAACCTGAGAATATGTATGGTGTGAAGGGATATCTTATATTACCCGTTTCATAAGGGAAAAAGTTGAATTCTACTACCCCTGATAATTCATAAATAGAAGATTTGAAGTGTAAATTTCTATTAAACTTCGCGGTATCAATATCGTTTAGCTTATCGCTTCCTCTGATTTCACCGAGTGAAAGACTTCCTCTTAAAGCAAACCGTCTATTAAAATTTGTTTTGTATTGAATCGAACTCGCTGGTTGAGCCAGCCTAAAGTGTTGGTCATTCAAATCTCCTATGTAGTATGAGGCACCTATCATTAGACCTAACTCAGAGTAGGGATCTATGGATTGGGATTGAGCATTTAATGCGAAGGAAAATGCTATAACTACTAATATGAACAGTCTTTTCATTTAAAATTGTGTTACGATATATGAGTAACGCACAAATATAGGTATTTATGATAAAATAGGATTAGTTTCTTTTATCCTTACCCCACATTAATTTTTCTCTGATAGTTGATATGAAGGATTGTTTCTCAAATTGTATCAATTTTACCTTGTATTGAGCTTTCTTAATTGTGAGCTCTAATCCAGGACCAATTGCCCTTGAACGGCTGTCTAGAGCTACTAGAGCTAGATCGTCTTTTTCAGATACTTTCAGCGTTATTTTTGATTTATCAGAAACAATTATTGGTCGTACGTTTAGATTGTGAGGGGCAATGGGTGTAATTATAAAGTTATTAGTTCCGGGTAAAACAATAGGTCCGCCACAACTCAAGGAGTAACCCGTTGAACCTGTTGGACTAGAAATAATTAAGCCATCTGCCCAATAGGTATTTATAAATTCATCATCAAGATAGGCGTGAACTCTAATCATCGAAGAAGTGTCTTTTTTCAAAACAGTAACCTCGTTTAATGCAAAATTAGTGTCGCCAAACAGATTATTTTCACTGTTAAGTTGTAATAATGTTCTGTATTTAATGGTGTAATCTCCCTTAAGAAGGTGATTTATTGCGTATTCTATCTGATCGGTTGAAACGCTAGAAATAAATCCAAGTGTACCAGTATTTATTCCTAAAACAGGGATGCCTGAATCTCTTACTAGAGTAATAGTTGCAAGTAAGGTGCCATCGCCTCCAATACTCAATATAATGTCTGCATTTTCTTTTAATTCTTGTGGAGTATCGAAAGTTGAGTATTCATTTTTAAATTTTATATCATTGAGAAGCTCAGAAAACTGAGACTCAATAATTAAATCAACGTTTTCTTGTTCGAGCTTATTTATCAAATGCTGAACATATACCGCTTTTGCTTCATTAAAAGTAGTTCCAAACAATGCTATTTTCATGATTAAAATGGATTTGAAAAATGAATATATAAGCCCCATTCATTGAGGTGATTTCTGCTGTATTCTAGCCTTGTAAATTTATCGTAATATGTAACTATATCTAAACTCAGACCTTGACTTGCTAATAAGGAATTGTTTAGACTATTTTCATTAGAAAATTGATTGTCAATTACGCCTCCTATATCAGCAAATATACTGAAGTAAACAGAATAAAAGGCTTTTTTGAATTGTTCCATTTTAAAGTATGGAATTTGCAAATTAATTTTTGGTATTAACTCGTATTTCAATACTGTTTTTGTCATTGCAAAATGCTCCCCGTCCAATACGTAGTATTCATAGCCTCTAAGGTAGTCTTCAAAACCTAATGATTCATTGAGTACATAGGGTAAATTGGTGTTTGTTTGGAATTTCATTTTCACACTATTACCTAAATATACTCTTGGTTTTAGCGTGAAATGGCGTTCTGTTTTTGCAGTAATACTAAAGTTAGAGAAGTCGGTATTTACCCCATTGTAGTATCCCACTAATACTTCATTGAAAGAGCCTTTTATGGGGTATGTTACAGAATTTCTCTTTTCATTTTCATAGTGGTATTCAAGCTTAGAGTATTGAAAACGGGTTTTCCCTGATGGTAAAAATGTAGTGTTAAGGGCCAAAACCTCTTCGGGGCTTTCAATTAAAGCGTGTTGTATATTTAATCTATGTACAGTATTTAAATTCTTTTTGTACTG
>PKDP01000145.1 GCA_002862585.1 Flavobacteriales bacterium
GACCCACAGAGGTATCTCCCATTTCACCTTCAATTTCGCTTTTAGGCGTTAAAGCAGCTACAGAATCCACTACTAAAATATCAATAGCTCCTGAACGGATAAGATTATCTGCAATCTCCAAAGCTTGCTCACCATTATCGGGCTGAGAAATTAATAAATCATCAATATTAACTCCAAGATTAGCTGCATACACTTGGTCGAAAGCATGTTCAGCATCAATAAAAGCTGCGATACCACCCTGACGCTGTGCCTGAGCAATGGCATGGATTGCCAAAGTTGTTTTACCAGAAGATTCTGGACCATATATTTCTATGACTCTTCCTCTAGGGTAGCCGCCTATTCCTAAAGCAATGTCTAAGCCTAATGAACCTGATGGAATAGCCTCAACATTTTCTACAGGCTTATCCCCTAACCTCATTACAGTTCCTTTACCATAAGACTTTTCCATCTTGTCAAGAGTCAGCTGTAAAGCCTTTAATTTCGCATCTTTTTCTTTATCGCTCATTTTATTATTTTTTATACGTTTCTAGAATTTGTTGAGTGTGTTCCTTTGTTTTTACTTTGCTAAATACCCGCTCAATGATTCCGTTTTCTTCGATCACAAATGTTGTTCTATGAATACCTTCATACTCTTTACCCATGAACTTTTTTGGACCCCAAACTCCATAGGCATCAATAACTTTTTTGTCAGTATCAGAAAGCAAGTCAAAAGGCAAATCGTTTTTTGCAATAAATTTTTGATGAGACTCTACACTGTCTGCACTCACTCCTATTACTTCAAAACCTAAAGTAGTTAGCTCTGAGTAGCTATCCCGTAAATTACAACTTTCTACCGTACAACCAGGCGTGCTGTCTTTGGGATAAAAATATAAAATCACTTTCTTACCTTGAAATGACTGTAAATCCACCAACTTGTTATCTTGATTAACAACCCCAAAATCTGGAGCTTTATCGCCTTCCTTTAATGTTTTCATTGAAAAGATATTAGAATAACAAAAGAGCGAAAAATTCTCAGAAATAACAAGATAGAAAGACTTGATTTATTAACAAATCAGCTATTCTTTTTAAAGTAAGAACAAAAAGATGAAATACCACATTCATTACACTTTGGTTTTCTTGCCAAACAGACATATCTTCCATGCAAAATGAGCCAATGATGGGCTATATTCAATTTATTTTTCGGAAAACCCTTCACTAACTGCTTTTCACTTTCAAGAGGGTTTTTGGCTCGTGTAGTAAGTCCTACTCTCTCGGAAACTCTGAAGACATGAGTATCTACAGGCATAGTTGGAACATCATACAAAACTGAAGCGACAACATTTGCCGTCTTTCGCCCAACACCTGGCAGTAATTGAAGCTCATCAACAGTCATTGGAACTTTGGAATTGAAGTCATTGACTAGCATATTAGCCATTCCGACTAAATGTTTTGACTTGTTATTGGGGTAGCTTACTGAACGTATGTAATGAAAAATCTCGTCTTGTGAAGATAATGCCATTACTTCAGGAACAGGAAAAGATCGAAAGAGTGCTGGTGTAAATTGATTCACGCGTTTATCCGTGCATTGTGCAGACAATATGACAGCAACCAATAACTCAAAACCATTAGAATAGTTAAGCTCCGTTTCAGCCACTGGCATATGCTCTTCAAAATAGTCAATAAATAAGTTGAATCGCTCTTTTTTAGTCATGTTCAAATTTATATAAAAAACCCTTCTTATTTCTAAGAAGGGTCTTCTTCAAAGCTTGTTATTAACTAATTCAATATTAGATCGATTGTATTAATGACTTTAGAAGAAGTAGAGGAATAACCTCTAGCAAAAGATTTTATTTTAGCTATGGTGAATTCCGAAGAATTAGTCTTATAAACTAATGAATCAATACTATTAATTGTCTTTTTCAAATTAATATATGAAGCATTTAAATCATCATCAAAACGTAGTTTTTTCTTTAACATAATCGCTTCATTATTATCCATTTCGCCGTACAAGTATCTAACTAAATCGTTGTGAGTAAAGGTTTTATACATATAGTAATTAATAAAGTTACAATGATGTAACGCAACCTTTAATTCGATTATTGTGTAGGACTCAAAAAATTAATTAATAATCAAATCAACATTATTCTCTTTTATTAGTTTTCTAATGTTAATCAGAGCATAACGCATTCTACCCAAAGCAGTGTTTATACTAACTCCTGTTTTTTCAGAAATTTCTTTAAAACTTAAATCTTCATAATGACGCATCACTAAAACTTCAAGCTGCTCTTTGGGTAATTCAGAAATCAACCGCTTAAGAGTCTCAACTTGTTCGCCCTCCATAATATCATCCTCTTTAGATTTCTCTCCATTTCCAATAACATCAAAAATGTTAAAATTCTCTAGACTCTTAGATTGAGCTACCTTAGGCATTCTCTTATTTTTTCTAAAGTAGTCGATAACTAAATTATGAGAAATACGCATCAACCATGGAAGGAATTTACCTTCTTCGTTATACTTACCAGCATTTAGAGATTTGATTACTTTAAAGAAAGCATCCTGAAATATATCCTCAGCTAATTGCTGATTTCGTACTTTGGAATTAATAAAGCTTAGTACTCTTGACTGATGCCTAACAACTAATTCATCCAATGCATTTGGATTTCCATTAATGTAAGCAGTAACTAAATCTTTGTCGGTGGACTTGTGTAACAACATATCTAAACAATTTAAATTAAAAACTAATTATAAAGTAGATATGTATTCTATAGGCAGATTATTTTATTACACAAAATTAGAAATATCATTCGATATTGTTAATTCAAATATATGCCAGTTTTTGTAAAAATCCAAATTATAAAAACTTAAATTTGCACTCTTCTGATATAACGAAGGTATATTGATGCAATCAAATAGGAAAAAAAATAACCAACAAGAATTCATTCACGTGAAGGGTGCAAAAATGCACAACCTTAAAGATTTGGATATTAGTATCCCAAAGAAAAAACTGATTGTTATCACTGGAGTTTCAGGATCAGGAAAATCATCTTTAGCCTTTGACACCCTTTTTGCTGAAGGTCAAAGAAGATATATAGAGAGTTTATCCTCATATGCCAGACAGTTTCTTGGAAAACTTCAAAAACCAGATGTTGAACGAATAGATGGACTTTCACCAGCTATTGCAATAGAACAGAAAGTAAACACCCAAAATCCCCGTTCGACTGTTGGAACATCTACAGAGATTTATGAATACCTAAAACTATTATTTTCTAGAATAGGCAAAACCATATCCCCAATATCCAACAAAGAAGTAAAAAAGCATCAGGTTAGTGACGTTATCGATTATGTAAGGGAACAAGCAGAAGGTCAGCGGATAATGGTACTTTCTAAAGTTGAGTTAAACTCATCTATTGAAAACACCTTAAACAAAATTTTACTCAAAGGATTTTCTAGAGTCAAAATCAATAATGACATCTTAAGAATTAATGAGGTATCAGATTTTAGCTCTTTTAACAAAGAGGATAAGATTTGGATAGTTGTCGACAGACTAACCACAAATCATGATGACGATAACCTTAATCGTTTAGCGGACAGTGTTGAGATTGCCCTTTATGAAGGCGAAGGAAGATGTGCGTTAGATTTTGGCAAAAACGAACTCATTAACTTTTCTAATCTCTACGAATTGGATGGAATGATTTTCGACCTGCCTACTGAACATTTATTCAGTTTCAATAATCCATTTGGAGCATGTAAAATGTGTGAAGGCTTTGGCTCGGTTCTAGGTATTGATGAAGAAAAAGTAGTGCCGAATAAATCCATATCGGTTTATGATGGAGCAATACAATGCTGGAAGGGCGAAAAATTAGGTAGGTGGCGTGAACGCTTTATCTTAAACTCTGCCGAACACAATTTTCCTATACATCGCCCATACATTGAGTTATCTGAAGAGGAAAAGAAACTTTTATGGAATGGTGCCAAAGGAGTCAAAGGCATCCGTCAGTTTTTTCGACTACTAGAAAGAGAAAATTATAAGGTTCAAAACCGTGTAATGCTAGCAAGGTTCAGAGGCAAGAATAAATGTTCTGAATGTGGTGGCTCTCGGTTAAGAAAAGAAGCTCTTTATGTACAGGTTGGCGGGAGAACAATCAATGACATTGTCCATTTACCTTTGAAAAAAGTGTTAACACTAGTTGATGGCTTGAAGCTTAATGAAAAGGAGTTGAAAATCTCTGAAAGAATACTCAAAGAAATCAAAAACCGTCTTCATTTTTTAGTAGACGTTGGCTTAGGCTACCTAACCTTAAATCGCCTATCCTCTACCCTTTCTGGTGGAGAATCACAACGAATAAACTTAGCAACCTCACTTGCAAGTAGCTTAGTGGGTTCAATGTACATTCTTGACGAACCCAGTATAGGGCTTCACTCTAAAGACACTCAAAAGCTCATTAAAATTCTGAAATCCTTAAAAGAACTAGGTAATACAGTCATTGTAGTTGAACATGATGAAGAAATCATGATGGCTGCAGATGAAATAATTGACATTGGACCGTACGCAGGAAAAAATGGCGGAAATGTAGTTTTTCAAGGCATACTAAAAGAAATAGAAACTAATGAAGATAGCTTGACTGCTCAATATTTATCTCAGAAAAAACAAATAGAAACACCCAAAGTCAGAAGAAGAGTCAATAAGTCTATTCAAATAAATGGTGCAAGAGAAAATAATTTAAAGAATATAGACGTAAGATTTCCACTAGAGACTCTAACAGTTGTTACTGGCGTAAGTGGATCAGGAAAAAGTTCTCTCGTCAAACAAATATTATTTCCAGCAGTTCAAAAAACAATTCAAGGTTACTGCTCAAAATTAGGAGCTCATGATAGTATTGAGGGCGATTATAAAAGCATTCAACACATTGAATACATCAACCAAAATCCCATTGGACGCTCGTCACGCTCCAACCCCGTTACATACCTTAAAGTATATGACGACATAAGAACTCTTTTTTCAAGACAAGAACTTGCAAAAGCAAGAGGCTATAAAAGCGGACAATTTTCATTTAATATTGCTGGAGGAAGGTGTGAACATTGCGAAGGGGAAGGGGAAATAAAAATCGAGATGCAGTTCATGGCAGATGTGTTTCTCAAATGTGATAATTGTAACGGAAAACGCTTCAAAAACGAAACTCTTGACATTAAATTCGCTGATAAGACCATTTCCGACATCCTTAATATGACCATTGATGAAGCCATTGACTTTTTTGAAGAAAATGATAAAGCAAAAATCGTTGAGAAATTATCTCCTTTACAAAAGGTTGGCTTAGGCTATGTTCAACTTGGTCAATCATCCAACACTCTCAGTGGTGGTGAAGCACAAAGAATTAAACTTGCTTTTTTCTTGAGCAAGGGAACTAAATCGGAGAAAACACTATTTATTTTTGATGAACCAACCACAGGTTTGCATTTTCACGATATCAATAAACTGTTAAACTCGTTTTATGCTCTTATTGATAACGGACACTCTATAGTTTGTGTAGAACACAATTCGGACGTAATGAAATGTGCGGATTGGATTATTGACTTAGGCCCTGAAGGTGGAGACGATGGTGGTCAATTGATGTTCCAAGGAAAACCTGAAGACCTTATTAAAAATAAAAAGTCATATACCGCAGAGCATCTACTGCAAAAGTTAAGCTCTTGATTCCAAGTAAGATTGCAAAATAATCGTTGCACTCACCTTATCTACTAGAGCCTTATCTCTTCTTGTTTTCTTCTTTAAACCAGCATCAATCATAGTTTGAAATGCTATTTTAGAACTGAAACGCTCATCAACCCTCACAATTTTAATTTCTGGAAAAGTCTTTGAAAGTTTTTTAACAAAAGGCTCAATAAAACGAGCGCTTTCTGACGGCGAATTATCTAAATTTTTAGCCTCTCCAATCACAAAACACTCTACTTCCTCACTCTTTAAATAGTTCTCTAAAAAGAATAAAACATCTTTGGAATGAACAGTTGTCAATCCAGAAGCAATAATCTGCTCATTATCAGTAACAGCAATCCCAACTCGCTTCTGACCATAATCTATTGCTAATAACCTTGACATGATGCGAAAATAAAGCATTTAACTATCTTTGCTGTATGAATAATGAACAAAAAATAATTATTGAACAAGCTTGGGAAGACCGTAATCTGCTAAGCGACAATAATACTCAAGAAGCTATACT
>PKDP01000137.1 GCA_002862585.1 Flavobacteriales bacterium
TTTTGAACAGTTCTCTTTTCTCACATTCGTTATATATGAGCAGAATAAAAAGTCCAAAAATTAAAGATGAAATGATGAGTATGATATTTGAAATTCCATCTGTAAAAAACGATACTCTTATGAGGATTGTGGAGATAATAAAACCAGAATTTCGCATGATTTTATGAAAAAGTTCTGAATTAAAGAATGAGAATAATAGAAGTAATACGTCAACTATAATGAGTAACTGAAAGAGCTCATCAAAGAAAATGTTGTTGATAGAAATCATTTTAGTGTTTCCCCATTGAGAATCATAGAGTCCACTTATCCATGAAATAAAATGATAACTGGCTAATGTTATAATAATTGGTACTAGTAAAGTAGACATCCATTTTTTGATTCTTATAAATCGATTTAACACATCTGCACCTGATGTAGACTTGAATTTTATAGAATTACGCCTGAATAGATATATTAACAGAAAAAGTACTAGTGATGCACCTAAGTCAAGGAATATTTGAGTATTTGTTTCATTACTGAATAGGCTTTGGTTTAAATCTAGATTAGAGATATCTTTAAATATTCTTCTAATTATTATTAAGGTAATTATCTCGTACTGTTTTGAGATATAAGTAGTTATTGAACGAGGGAGATAATATATAAGAAGGTATATCTCGTAAGCTAGTATGAATGAAAAAGGGGTGTAAATAGCAGCAATTGGACTTGATAATAAATTGAACTGGTCGTTAATCTCTAGTATATTTAGCTTTACTAAATAAATCAAAGCAAGGTGTACAAAAAAGCTAATTACAGATATGTATAATATAAATCGCTCTACTTTTTGCTTTGTTTTTTCACCTATAAAAGTGTTAAATATTTTAGTTTCAAAAGCTGACATAATATTAGTTTATTAAAAAAACTTCAGGCAAATTTTTCTACTGAAGTATAAGCTTGTAGTTAATTGCTCCAACTCTGGAGCTAACAGTTAAATTATATATCCCTTTTGGGAAGTTGGATAAATCAATCTGATTTACATAGTTCCCATTTAAATTCAATTCCTCAGTATATATTTTTTCTCCAATTACATTCGTTACCAATAGTTCATATTTATCATATCCATTCAAATTGATATTAAATACATTTGAAAATGGATTTGGATATATAGAAACATCTAGACTATTTTCTTTGATGGAAGAAACAATACCTTCACATGAAAATTGACAATCGTTCAAAGATGAGAAAACACCAGAACCATCTATTGGGTCAATACAAGCATCATTTATGCAATTCCAGCTTTCTACAATCATTGTGCAAAAAGGAATATTGAAAGCATCTTCAGGTGCCACGTTAGTAGTATTATCATTTATGATAATTTGTCCGTTAGTATCAAAAACTTTATAACCAGTTTCTTCTGGATATACTGGATTATTAACTACAAAATCAATAGTATCGTTGTAGTTAGCGTTAATTTCTGTTATTTGCTTATAGCCTACTAGCATATTTATTGACTGTTCTAATTCTCCGTTTTTATATACTTGAAGAGGTCCATACCAACCGTATCCTATATCATGAAATAATTCAATTTTTATTTTACCACAATGATCCTCACCAAACACTTCACATGCTACGATATTTGTGACATTTGGGAGCTTATAGTTTTGAGAGTCATTAATGCTAGTAACTAGTTGTCCATCACCATTAAAGAGTTTATAACTGTGATTATACCCACCATATCCACTTCCATCGTTACCTACATATAAATCAATTATATCACCTTCATCAACGCCAAAGTTGAAGTTTCTTGAATTTGATCCTTCGTAAATAGTTAAATCTTCTACGAATTCATCATTGATGTATAAATATAATATATCGCCTTCCCATCCGTCATTGTTTGATTGTAAATTTAGTCGCCATACTCCGCAACTTCCCTCTAATATTGGAATGTTTGGTCTAATTACAGCATCTATTACATGTACAATACCATTGTATGCCATTAAATCTGTTATTGTAATTTCAGCAGTATTCTCATCTCCAATTATGAAGAATGTATTGTCGGCATAGTCGAATTCTACACCAATTCCGTCTACATTGAAGGCTGTATTACCAGAGTACATTTCGGAGCTAGGTATTTGATTTTCAAAAATATGATTGAATACAATGTCATAAATGTATTGGGACTCTAATAGTTCCTCAACTGTCATATCAAGCTCTTGTGCAAAAAACTCAAATGCATCGTCAGTAGGAGCGTATACCGTCCAAGGACCTGGCAAACCATTGTCGTTGTTTATAATAGCTTGGGCAGAAAGTTCATCATCGTAGCTAACAGATACTATAGCTTCTTCAAAGGTTTGGTGAACTTCGCTTCTAGCGATTATCTCCATTACTGTTGCTTCGGGTAAGCCGCCAGGGGCAAGGCAATAATCAATAACGTGTATGACACCATTGTATGCTTCTAGGTCAGTTGTTACTATTTCAGCACCATTTACATAGAAAGAACCGTTATTTTCAGTGATATTCAACATTTGACCTTGAACAGAAGGAATTTGTAATCCACTGTATAAATCCTCAGCTAGCAATCTTCCTGGAGCAATATGATACTGTAGTATTTCTGTGAAATCAGGAATACTTGTTCCGTCAAACTGATTTAAGTTCATATAATCAAGAATTTCATTAACTGCATCATCATTAGGAACAAAAATAGTCCATGGTCCGCCTTGTGTTAAGTATTCATTAGCATAAGAATTGAAAGCATAAAATGAAAGAAATATATTTTGAGGATCAGGATTATCAGAATCGTATACAGTACTGAATAAATCGAATAAATCAAATGCATCAACATTTATGCTTAAAGTCATTCCGGCTTCAGCATTGAAGCCTACACTACAATCAAAATTAAAGACACCTGCTGTATCAAATTCAACAACTCCCATGCATACGCCTTCAGAATTTCCAGTAGTTTGCTCTAAGAAGTAATCGTTAGTATTGTTAAATGGCTCACTAGTAATACTGTTGTTGATGCCGTTCAATGTATGTTCCCCTTCTATGTTAATAAAGGCAACTGTTTCTCCGGGCTCTATAGTTAACTCAGAGGGTACGAAATCAAAATTATTTAAAATCACAGTGTAATCCGCTTCACATTGTGCATGAGATTTACTGCTATAAAAAGCGAGTGAAAGTGCTAGGGGAAGTATGAATTGTTTCAATAGTTTTAAATTTTTAGTTGCACAAATATATAAATATATCCCATATTGTATAAACATATGATAAATAAGTTATACAAAATATTATATTTATATAAGTTGATTGATTTTTATTCTGGATTAAATACGAATCAAATTAACTGTCAAACTTGGATGTTTAAGTAAACGCTATAAAGATTATTTACTACTCATTATTTTATATAAATTGGATGACATAATCAGCTCACTACTTAATCTTTCTGTTTTTATGATTTTACAAAAAACCTTAAATACATTCCAATAGTACAAATACAAAATAAGTAAATGCATCAGGAATTTGAATCAAACTGCAATTTTTTAGTTCAAATTAGTTCGTTTATGTAAAGGTATTTCAAGCTTGGATTCATAAGTCATTACATGATAAAGAAATATTGTAAAGTTTAAATTGAGGTTGTAAGCAGTAAGGGCTAAACATTTGGTAATCAGTCAACTTGAAAATACATTTGAACAATTATTAACAAATCAATAATTAACATTATGAAGAAATTATTTTTACCCTTTTTAGTTTTGCTTGGACTACAAATACAAGCGCAATCAACACTTTGTGAACAAACCTATACAACAGGTAATTATGTTGTGTTTGAGGTTGCGATTCCAACTACAGGAAATATTTTACTAAACATGGCTCCATTGTATGCTGTTACTAACACAATACAGGATACCTGGGAAGATAGTTGTTTCGGTGGCCCTTGCACACATACTGTTTTTAATGAATATAGTGAGGATACAATCACGACTTGTATATCTTACACTCTTTCTGATTCAGGCTATGTTGATACTTTAATGTGTTGTCTAACACAATATTGGAATGGTCAATCATGGGTAACTTTGAGTGGAGATGTTACATCTACTTGGACATGTTCAGGAAACAGTTTTGGTTGTACTGAATTAATGGATGGAAGTGGAGAATTTGCAACAGAAGAAAGCTGTATAGGTTCATGTGATTCAATCATATATTGTAACGGTTTTCTTGAAACTTCTGATGACAATGGACAATTGACAGTGTCTGTTTATGATATGGCATTGCCTGTAAGTTATTTGTGGAGTACTGGAGAAACTACTCAATCAATCTCACCATCTTCAAACGGTGTATATTTTTGCGATATTACAGATGCTGATGGATGTGACTATTCGACTACATTCACTTATTTCGATTTTGATTTTTGTGATTCTACTTGGTACGATGCTGCTTTTACAGAAGTTGATGGCCTTTGGGAAATTACACTGACAGGATTTATTAGTGAATCTTTAAACGATCTCACAGATACTGTACTTCATAGCTTTACAGTTACAACTTCTATTGATTTTATGTCACAATATGCTTCTGTAGGTTCTTATCCTCACTCATGGTCTCCTGAGTTTGCCTTATCATTATCAACAGATGATACATTGACTGTTTGCTGG
Organism: Flavobacteriales bacterium; assembly: GCA_002862585.1. Lineage (GTDB taxonomy): Bacteria > Bacteroidota > Bacteroidia > Flavobacteriales > UBA7312. The sequence continues at coordinate 4,623 of PKDP01000137.1, forward strand.
TCTGCTGCAGTATATACTGATGGATTGAATGCTTTTCCACAAGGCAACAGTGAAATGTGTAATATGGAAGATGATCAAATGATTTGTGAAAATTGGTATTGGGATGGTGATGCTTGGGCTAGATCAACCTCTGCACAAACCTCAATCAACGAACCTTTCAGTGTACAAAGAAAAAATTTAATTAGAGTAATTGATGCTTTAGGTAGAATAGCCGATAAGGATGCTACCAACAGATTGTTATTCTACATTTATGATAATGGTGAGATAGAGAAAAACTTCATCATTAAGTAAAACTCTTCTTCCCTCTAAGTGTGCAAATTAACCCTCTCAATTTTGAGAGGGTTTTTTTTCATTACAAATCTTGACTAATTAATCCTAAAATTTAACTTATTTTTGAACCCTTAGATATTTTAAGAAAATACAATAGAATTAAATGAACGGCGGAAATACAGCTAAGAATAGTGTGTCTAAACGTTTGGGTTTACTAAATAGGTACTTTAAGATTACACGTTTTTATTCCTTTTTAAAGCATACTGCTTTTAAAGGGGGCTATGTTATTGCACTTTTTATTGCTATTATTTTTCTTCTAGACACCTTTGTTGTTGACATTAATTTATTGCTTAGCAATTTAGTTGACTCCTTTTCTCCACTAGTTATATTTACAATCTTTTTAATATCAGAGTCTATTTTAGGTTTATTACCCCCTGAAGTATTTATTGCATGGGCATCTAAGTCTTCTTTCCCGTATTTGTTTTTATTTACTCTAGCTTCTATTTCTTACTTAGGAGGAGTAATTTCTTACTTTATTGGCGGACGTCTGTTTTTAATCCCTGCTATAAAAAACTATATAGAAGTTAAAATAGCAAAGCACATTATTAATCTAAGAAAGTGGGGAGGAGTATTTGTGTTTTTAGGAGCTGTTTCGCCATTACCACATTCTATGGTCAGTATGGCTTGTGGTCTAATCAAGTATAATTTCAAACATTACCTACTTTGGTCTTTGTTTAGATACGTACGTTTTTTGGTTTACGCTTTGGTTATTTTTCAAGTTTTTTAATACAAAAAAATCTACTTATACCATTTTAAGTGATTGGTGTTGCTCAATAGCAAATTCAATTTTATACACAATATCTTTAATAGAATCACTTTCATAGTTTATTTCCAATGGAGGTTTAATCTCGAATGATTTTAATACTCCTTTCTTTTTAACTGTTAAGCCTCTTTTATCAAATGAGCGTCTGAAACCATCAATAACAATTGGAATAACTACAGGCTTATTTTTTTTGATGATATGAGCGGTTCCTTTTCTAACTGGCATCCAGGCTTTTGTTGTGCCTTGGGGGAATGTAATGACCCAGCCTTCGGCCAATGCTTTATCAATATTCGAAACATCTTCTGAGTTGATATCTCTTTCAATACTTTCGCCTTTACACCTCCACGTTCTGTCGATACTTATAGAGCCAGCATGTGCCATTATTTT
>PKDP01000109.1 GCA_002862585.1 Flavobacteriales bacterium
CAAATTGCATTCAACGAAGAAAAGAAACTATATTGGATATCATAAAAAGTGTAATTTCGTCGATATATGAAATCAAACCTTAGAATTGTCTTCATGGGTACGCCAGAATTTGCTACTCACTCCTTGAGATTAGTCGTTGAGTCTGGATATAATGTGGTAGGCGTCATAACTGCACCCGACAAACCATCGGGAAGAGGTCAGAAAATCAATTATTCCTCAGTAAAAGAATATGCAGTTAAAAAGGCTTTACACCTTATGCAACCGATAAACCTAAAGGACCTAACATTCATAGAAGAACTGAAGGCTTTAAATGCAGACATTCAAGTGGTTGTTGCATTCAGAATGTTACCTGAGGTGATTTGGAATTTGCCATCTAAAGGTACGCTAAATTTACACGCTTCATTACTTCCTAAGTACAGAGGTGCCGCACCCATAAACTGGGCGATAATAAACGGAGAAAAAGAAAGTGGAGTGACAACCTTTTTCATTGAAAAAGAAATAGATACTGGAAACATCATCTTACAAGAGAAAGTAAATATTGAAGAAAATGAAAATGCTGGACATCTCCATGATAAACTAATGGAGGTAGGTGGTCAATTAGTTTGTGAAACTATTGATAAAATTTGTTCAGGTAAAATCAAGGGAAAAGTTCAAGAAGGTAAAGCTACACAAGCTCCAAAAATTTTCAAAAAAGACTGTAAAATCAATTGGAGTGATAGTATAGAAAATATCCATAATTTTATTAGAGGTCTCTCTCCCTACCCTACAGCATGGACATTTGTTGATGAAGAGCAAAAACAAAATATAAAAGTATTCAAATCTTCTATTCAAAAAACTAGCCATTCTGAAAGTAATGGTAAAATTATTACTGATGGAAAAAGTGAATTGAAAGTAGCTGTTAATGATGGTTTTATTCAACTTCACGAAATACAGCTTTCTGGAAAGAAAAAAATGAAGACTAAAGACTTTTTAAGAGGTTATTTCTTTGCAGAGGATATAATTTTAAAATAATGAAACCCTTAACAAATCATTTATTAAATCTGGTTACTGACAGAAGAAAAGAGCTTTTTCTTTCGAATTTAGAGAAAAGAACTAAATACCTTACTGTAGTTCTTGAGAACATTTACCAACCACTAAATGCTAGTGCAGTTTTACGCTCTTGCGATTGCTTTGGTATTCAAGATGTTAATGTGATTGAAAATTACAACGAATTTTCTCCTGATACAGAAGTAGGTATGGGCTCATCAAACTGGTTAAGTATAAATAGGTACAATAAAAAAGAAAACAATACGGCAGAATGTATTTCATCACTTAAAAAACAAGGTTATAGAATTGTAGCCGCTTGTCCAGATAGTTCAAAAAAACCTATAGAAAAGTTTGATTTATCAAAGGGTAAAACCGCCTTATTCTTTGGTGCTGAAGTTGATGGACTTAGCAATACCGTTTTAGAAAAAGCCGATGAATGCATTACCATTCCTATGTATGGCTTTACAGAAAGCTTTAATTTATCCGTATCAGCAGCCATTTGCCTATATCAAATGCGAATGAAATTAGAACAAAAAACAATTGACTGGAAACTAAATGAAGAAGAAAAAGACAATATTCTTCTCAATTGGCTGCGTTATAGCATTGATCGATCTGAAATTGTAGAGAAAGATTTTTTAAAAAATAGATTAGGGAGCTAATCGAACTATTTTCCACTCCTCTCCTTCTAAACTGTAAACAAATCTGTCGTGCAAACGACTTGACCTACCCTGCCAAAATTCAATTTTATCAGGAACAATACAATAGCCACCCCAATGAGGAGGACGAGGCACATCTACAGTATATTGAGAAGAGAAATCTTTAACATTATTGTTTAAAACCTCTCTTGATTCTATAACCGAACTTTGAGGAGACGACCAAGCACCAATTTTACTTTCATATGGACGACTGTTAAAGTAGTCTTCAGAAGATTCAGAAGGTAACTTTTCAATACGACCGCTAACTCTTACTTGCCTCTCAGATTCATACCAAAAGAAGTTCATACAAACATAAGGGTTACTTTCAATGTCCTGTGATTTCTGGCTATTGTAGTTAGTAAAGAAGTTAAACCCTTTATAGTCCAAATCCCTTAAAAGAAGAACTCTTGAACTTGGCTTTCCTTCAGTGTTTACCGTTGATAATACAAAAGCATTTGGCTCAGAAATCTGCTCAAGAGCATCAGTCATCCATAATTTGAAAAGATCAAAAGGATGAACTGTCAAATCATCAAAATTCAGTTCATTTTTGACGTAATCGGTTCTGATATTTTTAATGCTTTTCATAAATCAAAATTACCTATTTTTGTTGAGCTTAATTAACTAATTCATTAGTTTTTACACAAAATGAAAAAATTCGACGTACCAGAATTTTACCGTTCATCTATAATTGCTTCGATTAAAGAAAGACGACGATATCTTGATCCAAAAAAGAAAGATTTTACGCCTTCTATTGTTGATTTCGGATCAGTGAAATTTCACCTAGCTAGACACTTTGGATTTTGCTATGGTGTTGAAAATGCCATTGAAATATCGTACAAGGCTATAGAGGAAAACCCTGAAAAAAATATTTACCTATTGAGCCAGATGATTCATAACCCTATTGTTAATGATGATTTAATTTCAAGGGGTTTGAGATTTATCATGGACACCGATGGAAATCAACTTATTGGTTGGGATGAAATTAATTCTGATGATGTTGTAATTACACCTGCATTTGGTACAACTATTGAAATCAAAAAATTGCTGGAGGACAAAAACATTAAGCTCGAAAAATACGATACTACTTGTCCTTTTGTTACTAGAGTATGGAAAAAAGCGAGTAGCATTGGCACAAATGATTTTTCGATAATTATTCATGGAAAACACAAACATGAAGAAACGAAAGCAACTTTTTCTCATTCAATGCAAAACGCTTCATCCTTAATCATTAAGGATTTGAATGAGGCAAAGAAATTAGTTGAATTCATAGAAGGAAAACTTCCAGAGGATGATTTTTATGTCCTCTTTAAAGGTAAATACTCAAAGGGCTTTGATTTAAAAAAGGATTTACAAAAAATAGGTGTCGTTAACCAAACTACCATGCTTGCCAGCGAAACTGAAGAGATATCTAATTTTTTGAAGGATTTCATCATTAACAAACATGGTGAAGATAATTACAAAGACTATTTTGCGGACACCAGAGATACGCTTTGCTACGCGACTAACGAAAATCAAAAGGCAACCTACGGACTGCTAAACGTTCCTGCAGATATAGCCATTGTTGTTGGAGGATATAATAGCTCTAACACCTCTCACCTTGTTGAGTTATGCGAGCATAAACTCCCCACCTATTTCATTAAATCTTTCAAGGAAATACTTTCAAGAGATACTATCAGGCATTTCAAATATAAAGAGAAGGAAATAATAGAAACAAATAACTTTTTGCCTAAAAAAAAGAATGTTAAAATTATCTTAACCTCTGGAGCTTCATGTCCTGACTCTGAGGTAGATAAAGTTCTTAATAAACTATTAACATTTTTTGAGGATACAAATCCAATTGAGGAAGTATTGAACGATTTTAGTTCAAAATAGCGTTTTCATAAGCTTCCAGAACTTTTTCAAACTGCTCTTCTTTTGTCATATTAGTATTATCAATAACAATGGCATTTTCTGAAACTATAAGCGGATTTTCTTTTCTAGTGCTATCGTCTTCATCACGATCTTTCAAGTTCTTTATTACATCTTCAAAACTAACATCTTTCAGTTCCAAAGACCGTCTTCTTGCTCGTTCTTCCACTGAAGCCGTAACAAATAGCTTTAATTCAGCATTTGGAAAGACTACAGAGCCAATGTCTCTTCCATCCATCACAACGCCTTTGTTTCGTCCAATTTCCCTTTGTATAAATATCATTTTTTGCCTAACAGCCTTTATTTTGCTGATTTTACTAACGTTTTCAGAAACCCACAAGCCACGTATTTCACTTTCAACATTTTGACCATCTAAAAAGGTTCGACATTGGTTGTTTGCTTTATCGTATTCAAAAGAAACGCTAACGTTATCTAGTTTATCAAACAACAGCTCCTCATCAATAATCCCATCAGAAATAATATTATTTCGAAGAGCATACAAACAAATCGCTCTATACATAGCTCCTGTATCAATATATATATAACCTAAATGGTTGGACAATTGCTTTGCAATAGTACTCTTACCGCATGAGGAATGTCCGTCAATTGCTATGTTTATTTTTTTCATCTTTTTTTATAGAACTTGGAAAAATCGGTTATAAAGGAAAAGTAATTTGGTGAGCCGTGCAAGTGATATGTTGATCTTCCGTAGTTTATTGTAAAGTGCGATAATTTAATACCAACACCCCATGAAAAACCAACCATACCCAAATAAGAATTGAGTTTCAGCTCTTGTCTTCGTCTAGGATTATATCCCATTCGTAATTGAATGCGTTTACCAATACTCAATTCACCGCCTAGATCAATATGCCTAAATAGTTTAGCTCCAAAACCTTTCTCAGAAAAAGGTGCTGGACTAAGATTTGAATTAGTATCATCGTAAGGATTGGTTAAATCCCAACGTTCAATATTTTTATAGCCAAGTGAAAAAAGAAATGGAAGATGTTCTAATCGTTTGGAAACACCAAAGTCAAGATGAAACGGCAAGTCTTCTTTTTCACTTGCATAGGTGCTCAGTTGCCTACCATAGTTTTTAGCTATTAAAGACATGAAAAAATTATTTTTTACATCTGTATAAGCTAAAGCTAAATCAGACGCAATTGCTGTAGATTGGTAGCTTTCAAAATTTGAAAACAAGGTCTTTAGATTAGCCCCTAAAACCCATTTTTCAGAGAGTCTTTTACTAACTCCAAGTGATACTATTTGTTCATTAGCGTTAAAGTTACCTAAATTTTGAGATGTATAATCTGTTTGTGTAAACTCGCCATAGCCAATAGACTTCACAGAAACTCCAATTGTTCCAAACTGTTTAAGAGGAAAAGCGTAAGAAGCGGATATAAAATTTATATCTGAAAAGTAATCCACAAAATTCAAGGACAACTTATTATACATTTCATCATTCAACATAGATGGATTATTTATACCGTTTTCTACGTCTCCATCATAAATTGAAAGAGGTTGATTGAGTACAGCTTGCCTAGATGACAAGGATAGATTTAAAGATTGAAATGCGTCATTTTCATACTGTGCCAATATAGTAGTATTAAGCAAAAACACACACACAAAAAGAGCCAAAATTCTCATTACACAAAAGAAACAAATGTTATTAAATATAACGAACCTTTTCAAACTTATTATATAAAAAAACACGGCTTAACCGTGCTTTTCTATTATTGTTATTGTTCTGTAAATAATTAGAACGATATACCTATATCAAATCCAATTTTTGGCACAATACCTGTGTAGCCTCTATCTGGAGCATAAAATTCTAATTCACTAGGCTTATTATCGATTACTGATGAGCGTAAACCACCTCCAACAAATAAGTCTAGAGAAAGATTTTTAGCAAATATCAATTGGAAGCCCATAACGACCCCACCTTCAATTTGTTTTACCTCATATTCATCGATTTTTCTTTCACTAGAATATCCTGTTCCAGGGTGATAAGTAGAAACGTAGCGGTCGTATTGCTGTACGATGCTATTATTCAGATCTGAAGAATTTACAAAAATCTACATACAATACAATTGATTAAACAATATCATTAAACGTCTTAAAAACATATCTTTATAAAATACATACATATAGGTTGCAACACCAAAAATTCTAGAAACAATACAAAACGATCAAGAAGAAGGCGATTGGCGCAAGGCATTAGAATCTTTAAGTAAGAGCGGCCACCTTCCCACAACAGCCCGGCAAGTATGGACGGTAGCAACATGTAGTTCTTTTATAGATGAATTTTTATTCCCGTGGCCTGATACACATACATCAGCATTAGCAAGGTTGTTTGTTGTTGTAAATGGTTTGAATAGCTAAATCAATGCCAAACCTTTATATTT
>PKDP01000106.1 GCA_002862585.1 Flavobacteriales bacterium
TTTTTAATTTTTTCTTCATCCTTGCCCTGAACTATAAAATCGATATCTCCAATCATTCGCTCTCCGATATCTTCAAAAATATTAGATAGTAAAAGCGCAGTTCCCTTCAAAAAAATATGTTTAATATTATTTTTATAAAGTAATTCTGAAAGCTCTTTTGCCTCAGACAATAAAACGGTATTTCTAGTTTTATTAATAGAGTAGATGTTTTTTATATAGTCTATAAAATCATCTGGAAATAGGTGAGAATGATTCTTTTTATTAATATTAAAATAAAGAGCCGGTAGCATCAGATGGCTACTAGCTAGTTTTATTAAATTTTCAAAATTAATGGAGTTAATATCAATGCCGTTCAGAATTTCACTTTCTGCACGATAAAGAATATTTACCATAAATTTTTCCTCAGGACTAATCATCCCAACCGGGTGGGTTTGGAGGGGTTTCACTACCCATGTCCGAGCTACCATCAGGATTACTACCACCTCCAGGGTTAGGAGAAGCAGACTGAGCTTGCGCCATTTTTGGATTTAGTATTATAAAAGTTCCGAAAGCAGTAAGTGCTGCATACTTCCCCATTTTTTTAATAGCTTCCTCCCTTGTAATTCCAGAAGGAGCGTTTTCAGCTTTATCGTGAGATTTTTTGTTCATATTTTACTTTTTAATAACAATCTTCTTGGTTACAATAACATTTTCAGATTCTAATTTGATGACATAAACTCCCGTTGCAAATCCTTCCGTCGAAACTGTTTCTCGGTTACTGTTGTTTGCTAAAGTTTTTTGTAGCACTTGTTGACCTAAAATGTTATATAGTCTTAAGTTTGTTTGATTTGACTGAAATGCCAAGCCTTCAATAGTAATAAAATTACTTGAATCTAACTTATAAGCATTTAAATGATTGGTTTGCATATCATCTTCAGTTGAAAAAGTAGTTTGAGTCAAATGAAGATAGAATCTACCTACTTCGCTTAAATTGATTTCTGGGATTAACTCAAAGTCTTGTTGGTTTAAAAGAGTCATGGTTCCCAGTTGATTATCTTCTAAATAAACATTTGTGCCTTCATAAATACCATTAGTATGTATACTTACTCTGAATCCGTCTGCAGCCTCTCTATTAATTACAAGAGGAATTACGACATCATCAATACTTTCGAGTCCCATTGCATTAATAGCTAATCCGACTCCTTCATCCTCTTCTACTAATCTTGATATTAAAGCTGCTTGTTGGTTAAAATGTCCAGCGTCATAGCCTGGGTCTAATCCTAAATTAAGCCCGTCTTGAAAATAGAATTTCGTTTGATCAATTTCTGTATCTCCTTGGCTAATGCTAAGAATTAACTCATGAGAGTCTTGCATAATCCTTCCAAGAATTAAATCATCCCCTCCTACAATAGTTCTCATAGCTGTTGTAAAGGAAATATCATCATAGCTAGTATTATCCGATGCCACCATAAATGCTTGTCCTGGTGCAAGACGAAGTGCAGCACTCGTATTATTATAAACGGTATATCCTGATCCGTCTGCATCATAGCCATATATAGCTTCATAAGAATCGTCAAGCTTATCACTATTAACCGTTAAAAAATTGTATGAACTATCTGCATTTGCATTTCCTTGAATGTATGATGGGAAAGGATTTGCTACCAAATTCCATCGTGTGCCTGCCCCTGAATTTGCAGCATCATTATTAGTAATTCCCCATGTTTGATTTGTAGCAGCAGGACTTCCTGTAAAAGAAAGTATCCCAGTTCCATTAGCAATAGTACCCATTTGATAGCCCATGCCAAGAGGAAAAGTAACTTCTCCCCAATCGTTTACAAAGTCAGAACTAGTATAATTTGTCCAAGTATTGCCCCAATTTGAATAGTTCCCTATCGCGTAAGTGTTACCATTAGTGGCTAAAGTCGAGGCGTTTGCAGAAACAAATGAATTAATAGATTGGCCGCTTACAGGAGAACCAATTAAATCCCACTCATTAGTCCCTACAGAATTGACATATCTATTGTAGGTAATGTTTCCAGTAACAGAACCACCAATTATAATCGATGAAAACTCGTCAGAATCTGAGTTTAAGGTAAAGCTTCCAGCGTTTGAAAAATTTCCACTCATGGTCACAGAACCTGTTTTTTCAATTGTAAAACTTTTGCCAGAGGCAACCGTGATGTTTTGAGCATTTGTCAAAAAGGAGACAAAACATAGTAATAGTGTAAGCTTTTTCATGGTCTGTTATTTATCAGATATTAATTTTTCAACCAAATTTTCTAATCTTGATATTTTATCGTCTTGTTCTTTAAGTGCATTTATAAGCACAGGTACAAGCCCTTGATAGTTTACCGCCAACATATCTTTATCATCGGTTGTAACGAGTTCTGGAAATACTTTTTGAATATCTTGTGCCAGTACGCCAATTTTTTGTTTGCCGTCTTTTTTCATTGTGTAACTCTTCCCATCAATAAGCAGTAGTTTGGCAAGTGTAGAGCCTAGTGATACGATATTTGCTTTAAGTCTTGCGTCAGATGATACTACAACATCTCCACCTATTGTCATATTTCCAGTAAAACTACCTTCTCCTGCGTACACTTTAGCTCCAGAATCTTCTCCCATGTATACTGCGGTTACATCGTCATTTCCAAGAACGACAGAATTATCATATTGCCCAGTAGCCTCATATCCAATAACTGTTTGATTAGTAGCACTAGCAGCACTTGCATTTGCGTTATAACCAATTGCAGTATTATTAGCCCCTGTAGTGTTAACATATAACGAATTATACCCAAATGCAGTATTAAAACTCCCTGTAAGATTACTGTATAAAGACATGGATCCATCTGCAGTATTATAATTTCCTGTTGTATTTAACCGTAAAGCATTATATCCAGTTGCTGTGATGTCTTTCCCTGAAGTGTTATTTCTAATAGCCCAAGTACCAGTTGCTGTATTCCTGCTCCCTGAGTTGTTTGCTGATAAAGCTTGATACCCCACTGCGGTATTGTAGTTCCCAGAGCTATTAGATCGTAAAGCCTGATACCCCACTGCAGTATGGCTATTCGAAGTGGTGTTCGTTTCCATAGATCGATTACCAATTGCTGTAATCCCGGTTCCAGTAGTGTTATTTTTCAAAACCCCATACCCGACTGCAATATTATGCTCCCCTTCGGTATTATCTTCTAAAGCCAGGTCACCAATTGCAGTATTATATTCCCCTGTGGTATTGGATGTTAGAGATTTATGTCCAAATGCACTATTCGCCCTACCTTCAGTATTAGATTTTAGAGATTGATATCCAAATGCGCTGTTCCAGTAGCCTGTAGTATTGGAATTCAGAGATTCTGTTCCAGTATTAGTATTTGTCTGGGCATTGACTGTAAACGCAATAGTTACTGCTAAAAGTGTAAATAATTTTTTCATAGAAAATAGTTTATAAGTGTTTGTTTTTAAAATTAAAGGAGTTGTTTTATGTGGTTCCATATCCGTATCCATATCCGTATCCGTATCCGTATCCGTATTTATCAATAAATTTATCAGGTTTGGTGTCATCAGTAATAACATAGCCTATATTTTTTGGCTTGTATTTTTCATTATATTCTAATAGAAAATTTACTAACTTTTTGGATGAGAAATGCTTTCTAAAAACATGAATAACAAAGTCTGACTTTTCAGATAATTTTAGAGTATCAACCATCATCATCACTGGCGCAGTGTCAAAAATCACATAATCATATTTTTGCTTTAGATAAGATATTAATCTATCAAATTTATCATGCTCAAAAACATTATGACCAAAACTATTTATTCCAACAAAAAGGGTGTCTAGTTGATTTTCATTTATTTTATATTGTTCAAAAAGCTCTTTAAAATCATTCTCATCATCATAAATAATATCTGTGAGCCCTTTTGACTTAAATTTGACATTTTTATTGTCAAATAATTTTGATAAATCAGGATTTCCTAAATCAGTTCCAATAAGAATTACCTTATTGCCTGTTTTTGCTAAAAAATTTGAAAAATTATAGGCAGTATATGTTTTTCCTTCATTTTTAACACATGAAGTAACCATGATTGTCAATCCATCTTTGGATTTAGGAATTACCATATTAATATTATGGTAAATTCTTTTCATAAGTTCATATTGTATTGATTTAACTTCCTTAGAGGTCTTATCTTTTGTTAATTTTATTACCCCTAAGAAATCAATTTCTTGAAGTTTTAGTTTTAAATATTCTATATCAACATAAAATGCTCTGAGAAAAAATAAACTTAATGTAAAACCAACTGGAAGAATAAATCCAGCAAATAAAAACATAGCAAAAGTTTTTTTCGAGCTAGTTTTAGAAATTACGGAATAATCAACTTCATTAATCAATTTTATATTTGGTTCTAAGGAAGATAAGTTGATTAACGCTTCTTCTTTTTTCTGGGATAAATACGAATACAAATTATTTACAAGTAAAAGATCTTTTTCTAGATTACTTAACTCAGCTTCCCTAAGGGGGATGACTCCAATCGTTGAATTACTTTTTTGTTTAAATTCATCATATTTATTAAATTTCATTTTTAACTTATTGATATAAATATTTAAACTATTAAGGATATTTAATCTTAAATCAACCAATTGATTTTGTGATTGTATAACAAGTGGATTCTTTTCTGTAGCTTCAACTAGTAAATTATTCTTTTCTAAAATAATTTTGTTAAACTGAGAAACCATTTGATTTATATTCTCATTTTCAATGCCAATTTCAGTTGGTAATAGATCAAATGACTTTTGTTTTTCAACTTCATTTATTAACTTGAGTGAAAGTTCACTTTGTAATGAGTTATTAAATATTTTTTGTTCAATGTCGTTTATATTACTTAATGCTGAACTGGTCTGAGCCCCAGGTAAATAGACACCATTTTTGATTTTAAATTTAGAAATTACAGAATTCAATGAATCAATTTTTAGTTTTAAATCGAATAACCTCTTGTCAATAAAATTAATTGATAGTTCATATACATTTTTTTTCTCATTAACATTGTTTTCTGTTATTTCATCAACTATACCACTTAATATTTGAGAGTTTAGTTCTTGGTTAGGACCAGAATATGAAATTCCATATACATTTGATTTTTTTGGCTGATTAACACTGTAATTTGTTTTTAATTCATTTATCGTTTGATTGACAGTAAATTGATCAATGATATAGGTGCCCTGAATTATATTATTTAAGATTTTTGTCTTGTACTTAAATATTGAATTTTCAATTATACTTTCTTTTTTGGAAAATGAAAATGTATTGTCATTTATCTTAATAATTACATTTTCTTTTTGATATTTAATGATGCATTGTTTTTGAAAGGATTCATCCTTAAAAACAATTTCAAATGGTAATGATTCTTTTGTTAATACCTTATTTGATTTCCAAGTATGTTTTTTTTTAAACCTATAATTAAGACCTAAATTCTCTACTACTTGTTTTAATATCAATGTTGATTTAAAGATACTGGCATGATCCTCACTTTCAAGTTTATTATTATATAAAAACTGATATTCATTGTTATTGATAAAGGATGAAGGATCTGATTGATCTTCATTAACTATTATTGTTGCATTTGTTTGAAATACATCTGATCGTTGATAATTAAATGCAATTCCAATAGTCGAGAATATAACTATAGAAGTAATAATTATCCATCTATGAGATAATACGGCAAAAAACAATGCCATGATATCTATAGCATCTTCTTCTTGTTGTATTTGTGGATTATTAGGATTCATTATCTAGTTAATAATATAACTATGGTGGTTAATAGTGAATACGCTGCAGTATTCCGTAAAATCCCAAAATCAAATGCTAAAGAAGCATTATCTGGTTTTACGTATACTACATCATTCTGCTTTAGATAGTAGTATTCTGAATCTAAAAATTCATTTGAAGTAAGGTCTAAATATTTTGTTTGAACTTTGCTATCTACGTTTCTTAGTAACATTACTTTAG
>PKDP01000136.1 GCA_002862585.1 Flavobacteriales bacterium
GCTCAAAAGCAAACTCTCCTACTATATCGTACACTTCCTGAATTAAATCGTCTAGACTTTTACCTGTTTTGGCCATGTATTCCCATATCACTAAGCCCATCCAAATGCCATCTCTTTCTGGAATGTGTCCTTTTATAGCCACGCCACCAGACTCTTCTCCACCTAGTAAGACATCTTCTTTGAGCATAACGCCTGCTACATGCTTAAAGCCTACTTTTACAATCTCATGATCTAAACCATAGTGGGCACACATCTGAGCTACCTTTACTGAACAGGAAAATGCTGTAACAATTTTACCACTCAAGCCTTTATACTTTACTAAATAATGAATTAACAAAAGAATGATATGGTGAGAGTCAATAAATTCTCCTTTAGAATTATACAAGCCTATTCTATCGGCATCGCCATCCGTAGCCAAGCCACAGTCAATCTCTCCAGTGGTTTTTATGTAATCTGAAAACTCTATCAAATTTCTATGAATAGGCTCTGGTGCTGTACCATTAAATCCTGGGTTGTTAGAGCAGTGAAAAAGGGTTGTTTTTGGTAATAAAGCTGGAACAGCTTCACGACCAGCTCCATACATAGCATCATATCCGAGACTCAAATCAGAATTATTTATAGCATCTAAATCAAAGGATTCTTTTGCTTTATCGAGGTATAATTGAGTGAAATCCGCTACTCCTACACCATCAAAACTCAAACTGTTTAAATCCAAGCCATGAGCATCAGGGATTAAATCTTCAACAGCCTGTATATCATCTGATAATAGTGGTCCTCCAAAGTTTCCTTTGAGTTTGTAACCGTTGTATTCTGGCGGGTTATGACTTGCGGTAATCACTACACCTAAATCGGCTTTATGCTCAACAACGGCTAAAGATAACATTGGTGTACTTACGAACCTATCAGCAATAGTTACCTTTACACCCATATGATTTAGCACTTTGGCAGTCGTTTCTGTAAATAATTGACCTGCAAATCGACAGTCGTGACCAATAACAACTGATGGGTTTTCAAAATTGGCCTTAAGCCATTCTGCTACTCCAACTGTTACTCTAGCAACATTATCAACAGTGTATTCTTTAGCTATGATGGCTCTCCATCCGTCAGTTCCAAATTTAATCTTCATAACTTATCGTTTTATATTTCGTGAATTAAGAGCTTTTCTATATCTAGCTGCATTAGCATAGTGATGCACAGCATTTTCTGCAAAATTATGATAGCCTGTAAAGTCTTCTTTTGCACACATGTACAAGAATTGATGATTATCATAATTTAGAACGGCATCAATGGCTTGAATTGAAGGCAAGGAAATAGGCCCTGCTGGTAGCCCTTTGTATTTATATGTATTGTAGGGTGAATCAAATTTTAAGTCTTTTTTGAGTACTCGTCGAATGGAAAAATCACCTAAAGCATAAATCACTGTAGGGTCAGACTGTAGTTTCATCCCCTTTCGTAATCTATTGAGGTAAAGCCCTGCAATAGTAGGCTGCTCTGATTTGCGAAAAGATTCTTTTTCTACTATAGAGGCTAGAACGGTTACCTCCTCTTGAGAAAGTCTTAGCTTCTTGGCTTTTGCTTTTCTACTATCATTCCAGAAGTGATGGTGTTCGGCTAGCATACGCGATAAAAAGCTCTCTACAGGCGTATTCCAATAAAACTCATAGGTATTAGGGATGAATAAAGAACTAACTGTAAAAGCGTTTAAATTCAATGGATTTAGAAATACTGTATCGAGCATAGCGTCTAGTAACGCTGTAGAGTCCATTTCCAATTGAGAAGCTATTTTACCAGCAAACTCTTCTTTTGTTCTGATGTTATTGAATACGACATTAATGGTAGTTTGTCTTCCAGAGCGTAATAGATTTACTAAATCGTTATTACTCATTTTATCTTTCAGAAGATAGCGTCCTGACTTAATGGAAAAATCGTTGTATCGTTTACGCTCGGCAATCCATACAAAAGAGGATGAATTGATGATAATACCCTCGTCAGAAAGAATTTGAAGTACATCTTCAAAAGTTGCTCCAGTTGGTATATCTACAAATACCTCTTTATCAGTATTTAAAGAAACGTTTGGTTGGTATATTCTACCATAAAAAACAGATGCCGTAATTCCACCACTAATAAAAAGTACACCTACTAAACTCCAAATAAACTTGTATAAAAAACTCTTCTTCTTAGCCATTATAATGAGGACATTATACTTTTAACTTTTTCATTGTTGCTGTCAATCTCCAAAATACGATTCAAATATAGCTTTCCTTTATTAATATCTCCTTGTATAATCAGTAAACTTGCTTTATTTAATAAGCTTTGAATATGAACGGGGTTTAAAGCCAAAGCTTTATCGTAACAGCTATTAGCTTCATCAAAATTATTCTTTTGAGCTAGAACATATCCTAAATTACACCAGACGTTTTCATTTTTTGAGAACTCATCCAAAATAAGTCGGTACTGTTTTTCGGCATTATCTAAATCTTGACTTTTAGAATAGAAATCGCCTAACTTTAATTTGAATTTTAGAACATAAGGCGCTAGCTCTACTGCCTTCTTGTAATAATCTAAAGCTAGATTAGAGTTGAGCATATCGTATGAATACGCAATTCTAAAGGACGTCCAAGCATGAGAATTAGAATAAGAGGTTTTATTTAGTTTAGATAATAAATCTTCTACTGACTTACTCACATTTACTAAAGAACTGAAATCCTTTTTTAAATAGTACAAATGAATTAAATCGTGGTATGAGGATTCTATATCTATCTTTTGTAATAAATATGAAGCCGAGTCTAAAAGGTAGTCTTGGGCATCGAATTTTTCATATTGATATAAATAGGCTTTTGCTCGAGTTAACAGTTGTGGACTTGGGTTATTTATAGCTTCTAATCCAATGAAATCACCTTTTGTACTTAGACTATCTTTTGATAAGTGAATGCCAATTTTATGATCATGAATACTAACATGAGGAATATCAATGGTCGACGAGGCTGGCATGTGGCATTCAACACAATTATTACTTTCTCTAAATTCATCTTTACAATCGTCATGACAAGATAAACACTTGTCATTGAAGAAGTTAGGACGTTCTTTCTGTACAGAATGGTGAGGATTGTGGCAGGTGGTACAATTCATCTGTGAGTTGGTAAAACATGCACTTTGTTTAAACCTATCCACGTGCGAAGCCATAATAAAAGTATTATCGTCTTCATATCGAGGAACAAAAATAGTCATGATATCTGACAGCTCCATTCCCGGTTTAAAGTCTTTAAAGCTCTTCCCCTCTTCTAAAACTGTATTTCCTTGTAGGTGGCAACGCATGCAAATTTGAAATTGTGCTTCTAGCGAAAGTTTTTTAGGGTTAACGATGGAATAATCAATGTGCTTGGAGGTGTCTACAATTTCCCCATTCATCATTTGCTGAACGTGTAATTCACCAGGACCATGGCAACGTTCACAGTCAATTCCATGAGGTACCTTATCGAATTTATTTTCAGAACCCATCACAAAGTCAGGCATGGCATTGTGGCAACTCATGCATTCTAAACCTATAGTTCTAGAAAAACGGCTATTGAAACCATTTTCAAATCCTGGTGGAAAATCAAGCTTTCCATCCTGTGTGTAATAGGTAAAAGGCATTTGATGTACATAGCCATTCTCGTCCCATAAATGAGAGTTTGTGTGGTGACCAGAACCCACTATATAGTCCGCTATTTCTGTTCTTTGGTTGTATGCGTGTATCTCTTTAATTTTCAGCAAGCTATCTTCCCAAAAGGGATGATAAGTGAGCTGATTAAATGTATCTTTCAATAAAGAGGAATGACTAAAAATAGCTTCACTATTTTCTTTTGTTGCTAAGGACATGGATTGTCCCATTCCAGTTTGTATATACGTTTCATAAATATCGTAATGACAAGCCATACAACTTTCTATTCCTACGTATTTAACGGTGTCATTATGGTTTAAATAATCTGTGTATGGCTCTACTTTAGCAGAACAACTTACCAAAATGAATAATATGGAGATATAAACTAATCGCACAGCAGTTGAAATAATAGTTCATCTTCCCATCCTTCAGGAGTTTTATTCCATTTCGACTTCACTCCTACTAACTGAAAATCAAGCGATCCAAATAGATTTATACTTGCCTGATTTCTTGAAGAAATATTACAATATATCTGGTTAAGATGCAGGTTAGAAATGGCATATTTGATAATTAATGTTAAGGCTTCTTTAGCGTAGCCTTTTCTCCTATTTTCTTCATCAACAATCCATATACCTATACCACATCTAAGGTTTACAGGGTCAAAATCAAACAATTCAATGGTTCCTATTGGCGTACTATCCTTTTCTATCATTAATCTCAACTGCTTGGCAGTGAAAATATCTTGATGTGCATTTTCTAAATACTTTGCCAATATATTTTTAGAAAATGGAGCAATAGTTTGACTGACTTTCCAAATAGAAGTATCATTTTCCCAATTGTATAGCACATCCAAGTCTGATGGCTCTAAAGCTCTTAAATTAATATTTTCTCCTCTTAACACTCTACCTTTCCTTTAAATACTTCTTTATAAGGACCAGTTAAAAATACATCTGAGTAATGTTCTGTTTTCTGAAAATCTACTTTTAACCACCCCCCTAATACCTTGACTTCTAAAGAGTTATTTTGCATGTACCCCTTTTCAAAGGAAGCAATGGCACAAGCTACTGCACCCGTTCCACAGGCTAATGTTTCTGCTTCTACACCTCTCTCATAAGTTCGAATGGATATGTTTCTCTCTCCTAATTGAACAAAATTAACGTTAGTTCCTTCAGCTTTAAAGCGTTCGTTATATCTAATTAACTGCCCTTCTTTTGTTACGTCCAAATCCTCTAAATTGTCTACAAACGAAATGTAGTGTGGAGAACCTGTATCTATAAAGTAAGAGCCATTAATAGACTCTACACTAGTGATATCACTCATTTTAAGACGGATAAACTCCTCAGTCCATTCTGCATAATGTGGACCATCGAAAGCTAAAAACGTACATTCATCTTCAAAAATATCTAACTGCTTTGCAAAAGCAACGATACATCTTGCTCCGTTCCCACACATAGAGCCAAGTTTACCATCAGCATTGAAATACACCATTTCAAAAGCATAATTATCAGAAGTATTCAAAAGCATTAACCCATCCGCACCAATGCCCATTCGTCTGTCACATAACCTACTAATTAGTTCGTGATTTGACTGGTCAAAAAGAGCATTTCTATTGTCGATAATGATGAAGTCATTACCAGCACCCTGATACTTTGAAAAGTGTATTTTCATTCTCCAAATTTAATTAAAATAGTGTCTTGTCAATTTTATAAATATTTTATCGATTGTGAAGCCCAAAAATGTAAATTTGCCGAATAATATTTATGCCCAAAACTACTTATCTAATATGACTACTGAAAATTATAATCAAGAATTAACTGAATGGATAAGCAAAGAACACGCCTCTGCAGAGCTTTCCAATATTGTTAGTAAATTAGTTCTAGAACATTCTACTGAACTAGTAATGTTTAGAAACAGAATGACAAACATTAGCATCAGTGAAATTTTTAATTTACATGATTACGCTAGAAAATTTGTTCAACAAGATATAAGCACGAAACAAACTCTACCCATTGCAAAAGCAATACTTGAACTCGGTATAAAAAATGCTAAAATAGATTTGGGTAAACTTGCTTTTGAGTGGATAAAAGCTAAAGGAACTGAAAACGATATAAATGAATTCGTTTCAAAAAAGTTGTCTTCATTTATTTCTACTGATAACAACTTATCTCCAAAGGATGTTATTTTATATGGTTTTGGGAGAATTGGTAGACTAGTAGCTAGAGAACTTTCGTTACAAGACGGTGCGGGAGACCAACTGCGTTTAAGAGCTATCGTTACTCGTAAAAATTCTGATGATGATATCATCAAAAGAGCATCTTTAC
>PKDP01000128.1 GCA_002862585.1 Flavobacteriales bacterium
AAAATTACAGGAAATGGAACATCAGACGGAGTCGTACCCTTTTGCAAGATATATGACTCAACAATACTTGCCACAAATCAAGGATCAGTTAGACGAGGAGCTGCTTCGGTTAATATTAACATCGACCACCCCGATTTTGAAGAGTGGCTTGAAATTCGAGAGCCCAAGGGGGATGTTAACAGACAGTCGCTTAACTTACATCAGTGCGCAATTGTGGGCGATAAGTTTATGCGCAAGCTTGAACAAGGAGATGCAGACGCAAGGACTCGATGGAGTAAACTTCTTAGAAAACGAAAAGCAACTGGAGAGCCGTATATTATGTTTAAAGGAAACGTTAACAAAGCAAATCCTGAAGCGTACAAAGACAACGGATTAAAAGTTCACATGACCAATATATGTAGTGAAATAACATTACACACCGATGAAAGTCACAGCTTTGTTTGTTGCTTATCATCATTAAATTTAGCAAAATATGAAGAATGGAAAGATACTAACCTTATCTATGACGCCACGTTCTTTCTTGACGGAGTTATGGAGGAATTTATTCAAAGAGCCAAGGGGTTACGCGGGTTCGAAAATGCTGTTCGATCTGCGCAGAAGGGGAGAGCACTGGGCTTGGGAGTCCTTGGATGGCATACATATCTCCAAGAGAAAGGTATTCCTTTCGAAGGTTTACTCTCTCAGTTTGAAACTAGGAAAATATTTTCGCAACTTAAAATTGAAAGTGAAAGGGCATCTAGAGATCTTGCAGAAATTTACGGCGAGCCTCTGTGGTGTGCTGGAACTGGTATGCGTAATACTCATTTACGTGCTGTTGCTCCTACTGTTAGCAATAGCAAGCTTAGTGGCAATGTGTCGCCAGGTATTGAGCCGTGGGCTGCAAATGTTTTCACGGATCAAAGTGCAAAAGGTACTTTCATTAGAAAGAATCCGACGCTTGTTAAAGTATTAACTAAACATAATTTAAACAATGAAGAAACGTGGAATAAGATACTGGCTGACTATGGTTCAGTTCAGAATATTGACGGGTTGGATAATATTACCGTTGGTGATCATGACATACCTGCCAAAGAAGTTTTTAAAACATTTAAAGAGATCAATCAGCTGGAACTCGTTGCCCAGGCCGGATTAAGACAACAGTATATAGATCAGTCTGTTAGTTTAAATTTAGCATTTCCTGCGGTAGCAACACCTAAATGGCTTAACAAAGTTCATATAGAAGCGTGGAAAAAAGGTGTTAAAACTTTATACTATACACGTACTGAATCTGTTCTACGCGGCGATCTTGCTGCTAAAGCAATGGACGAAGATTGTTTAGCCTGTGATGGTTAGATAATATATTAAATTTAAAAAAGCCGATGCAATTAAGTATCGGCTTTTTTATTATAGAATATTCGAGGTGTGGTTGCCTGTTTTGTTTATTCTATTTGTTTTTCTTTTTAAACATTAGGAAGTACAATAATGAATTCCATTCGTGTTTTAGTTTAGCTACAATCTTTTTCATTTTTTTTTGCTTTTATATTTATTTTTATTTTTGTTTAATAACCACCATTTGTGTATGGTATATCCGATACTTATGGCAAGCAACAGTATTTTTAAAACCATATCAACCTGTGACATTGATACGACTAGTGTTCCAAAGTTTAATGCGTAAATTTTCAAATCTGATATATTCATTTTAGGGAGGTTTTTCTTTTTTTATTTTGCAATTCTATTATTTTATCTATTCTACTTTCTTCTGTGGTTAATTCTCTTATTTTAGATTTAAACATGCCGTTTTCATATAAAAAGTCTATCTGCTCTTGCTTGCTTAAATCCTTTAAAACCTCTCTTCTTTTTCGCATAGCAGGTGTATACTGTTTCTTTTCTTTTTTAGGCCTTTCAATTTTAGGAGCTTCCTCTATATCTTCCCCTCTACTAATAGCTTCCATGTCTTTATCAAATTGCTTTTTATCTTGTAAGCCCATGATCTTATCTATTCTTTCGGATTCTTTTGAAAGATTTCTAATCTGTGTTCTAGTCATACCTGAGTTCCAAAGTATATCAACCTGCTCTTTTTTACTTAGCTTTTTTAATACGGCCCTTCTTTGTTCGGTAGGGTTAAGTTCTTGAAATTCTTTATCTTGTTCTAAATCTTTAAATCTATCCTTTTTTTCTTCTCTTTCTTTTTTCGTATCTTCTTCCGACATCAATTGCCATTTAGGCCAGCCTAGTGCAATTAATGGTTTCATCCATGTTTCTGTTTCGTCGCTAGCTATATCAGCTGCATCTATAGCCATACCTTGTGCGCGATCTAAAGGCAAGCCAGTTAGAGCAGCAACGGTATTTGTAGCAGCTGTTACATAAGGGTGCTTTAAAGACATTTCGTCAAACTCTATTTCTTTTTTTCCCCACTCAAAAGCATTACCAACCTTTCCAGCTTTACTTAACTTACTTGATATAGGAGGAGATATTTTCATTACCTCATCTTTTATAGTTGCTGCTAAGTTTTGGTTTCTTGTTTTTTGGCTTCTCTCATATAGTTTTATAGCTAAGTTTTTTGCCACAGAAACAACAGCCCCCGCTACACCAATACCTCTTAATATACCGTCGGTCATGGAGTTAGCAACCTTGAAGCTTTTCTTAGCTATATTAGCTTCTTTTGCTTTTGTAAGCTCTTCAGTTTCTTCGTCTTCATCATCTCCCATCATTGCAGCAAACATAGCTTGTTGCAGGAAGTTAAAAATAACATTTTGAAGAACACCATAATACACTATTCTGGACAAATGTGTTTTAGCATCTCCTCGCCCGTTCTTAAGATCTTGAGCAGCTCTTTTTATAATCCTAGCATATTGCGATGGCGTGTTAGCAAAAGCTAATATAATGCGCCCTATGGGCTCTGCCTGCTGTTTAGATATCTTACTTGGATCACTTGATTGCTGTGATACTTCCGCGGTAGCTATAAATTCTTCCATAGCTTGTTTCTCGGCAGCAGCTTTATTCATACCTCCTTTAATAAGGGCATTAACTTTATTTCGGTAAAAGGAAGCGCCTCCTGTTGCAATAGCAGCACTATCCGCCATTTTAGTCGGTATGAATCCTACCTGCAAAATCTTTGCTAATACACCTTGAAAGCCATTTTCTTTAGCTGTTGTAGCAATATCTGCTTCATTAACGTTAATTTTTAATCCGTCTCTTCTGTCAACCAGATAATCTGAGTTCATTAGCATTGTCCAGTCTTTCCAGTATTGCGGCTGATTAGCGAATGCTTTACCTGCTTGATAAAGATTATTACCTTCAAAGTTAATAAAGTTAGTAAAAGATATTAACTGTAGCACAGCAGACCTTCTGTTTAAGAACATGATATTACCTACAGCAGCGTTCAACCATCTAACAATGCCATCTGTAACGCTGTTGTTCGTAGGCGTAGAATTCCTACCTGTACGCATTCTTCTTAAAGAATCTTTCAATGCGGTTACATAAGACTTACCATAAGCAGCCTCTAGCTTATTTAAGTTAGTAGGCGTGAATATAGCGTCAACATTTTGTTGCCATACTTCTAACTAATGGTGAATAGAATCTATCACTACTGTTTTTTACAACTACTTTTTCTTGCGTTGTGACAGTATTAGTTTGTTCTTGTGGTTTATTTTCAGCTTCGTTTTTTTCTTCAATGACTGGATTTTCAGCAGCAGTTTCTTTAACTTCTTCTCCACCTTCTGTTTCAAGAATAGCAAAGGCCTCACCAACTTGTACTAAATCATCAGCTTCAAATAATTTTTCAATAAGTTTTCCTTCATGAGTAGAGGGAACTTCTGAATCCACTTTGTCAGTTGCAATTTCAACAATGGTTTCATCAAGTTCTACATGTTCACCTACTTCTTTAGACCATGTAATTATTGTTGCTTCAGAAACACTTTCACCCATTTTGGGCATTATCAATTCTACTCTAGCCATTTTTTAAAATTTTATGCAAAATTAGTAAATCTTGATTAATAAAATGTTTTTTAATTAGTGAGTTTTAATACTGTCTGAGTACGGCAGTCTACTAGATATTGCAGTTCCTAAAGTTACTTCATCAGTATATTCTAATTCGTCTCCAATAGCAATTCCTCTAGCAATAGATGAAATTTTTATTGATTTTTCTTTAAGCCTTTTAAAAAGATAGAAATTTGTGGTGTCTCCTTCCATTGTTGTGCTTAATGCAAAAATAACTTCACTAATATTTCCTTTATCT
Source organism: Flavobacteriales bacterium (assembly GCA_002862585.1). Lineage (GTDB taxonomy): Bacteria > Bacteroidota > Bacteroidia > Flavobacteriales > UBA7312. The sequence continues at coordinate 4,217 of PKDP01000128.1, forward strand.
ATTTTAGAGATTAGTTCTTCAATTTTCAAATCATCAGGAGCTATTCCATCTAAAGGAGATATTAAGCCGCCAAGTACATGATATACACCCTTGTACTGTAAAGTATTCTCAATAGCCATCATTGTTCTAATATCCTCAACTACACATATAATTCCTTTATCTCTATTAGGATTTGTACATACTTGACATAGATCATAGTCTGAGATGGTAAAACATTCCTTACAATAATTAATATTATTTATTAAATCGATGAAAGACTGTCCAAACTTTTCAACTTTTTCTTTATCTTTCTTAAGCAGATGAAGTGCTAATCTTAGTGCAGAACGCTTTCCTACTCCAGGAAGAGTGGATAATTGATCAACTGCATTTTTAACAAGTTGTGAGGGAAATTCCATTGTCGTAAAATTAAATAAATATTTAAAAATTCTACATTTGTATAAATTAATTATACATATGAATCCAACAATAATTTTAAGTTGTATTGCAGCATATTTTTTATTGCTTTTTTTTATTTCTTATATAACCGGTAAAAATGATAGTAACGATACTTTCTTTTTAGGAAATAGAGATTCTCCATGGTTTGTTATTGCTTATGGAATGATTGGAACAACCTTGTCAGGTATTACATTTATTTCTGTTCCTGGCTGGGTAGCTTCTAGTCAATTTTCTTATATGCAAATGGTATTTGGGTTCTTTTGTGGTTATTTTATAATATCAAGAATCTTATTGCCTCTTTATTACAGATTAGAATTAACTTCTATATATACCTACCTTAGAGATAGATTTGGAAATAGTAGTTATAAAACAGGCTCTTCATTCTTTTTACTCTCAAGAACTATTGGGGCTTCATTTAGACTTTTCTTGATTGCAACTGTATTACAGTTTGCTGTATTTGAATCTTGGAATATCCCTTTTTATATTACAGTAATAATTACAATATCTCTTATTTGGCTATATACCTATAGAAGTGGAATGAAAACAATTATTTGGACTGATACTCTACAAACTACATTCATGTAATCTACAGTTATAATAATAGCATATACTTTAATGCAAAAGATGGATTTAAATTTTTCATCAGTTATTTCATTAATAGGAGATTCTGATTATTCAAAAACTTTCTTTTTTGATGATTGGACAGATAAAAAATATTTTTTTAAGCAGTTTTTCTCTGGAATGTTTATGGCAATTGTAATGACAGGTTTAGATCAAGATCAAATGCAAAAGAATCTAAGCTGTAGAAATTTAAAAGATGCTCAAAAGAATATGACTGTCTTTAGTACAATATTGATTTTTGTTGATCTGATATTTTTATCATTAGGAGCATTACTATATATATATTCAGATACTTTTAATATTATACCGCCTGATAATGCTGATATGTTATTTCCAAATATTGCACTTAATTCTGGGCTTCCTATATATGTTGGAATATTATTTATTATTGGAATAATTGCTGCTGCTTACTCAAGTGCTGATTCAGCTTTGACTTCGCTCACAACAGCATTTTGTGTTGATATTATTGAGTTTGAGAAACAAGACGCAGTTCAACAAATTAAAACAAGAAAAATTGTTCACTTATTTATGTCACTTGTTCTGTTAGGGGTTATATTGGTATTTAATGCTATTAATGATCAGAGTGTTATTAAATCATTATTTACTGTTGCTGGATATACCTATGGACCATTACTTGGAATGTTTTCTTTTGGACTTTTTACTAAATATCAA
>PKDP01000052.1 GCA_002862585.1 Flavobacteriales bacterium
TAAGAGGCGATCATAGGCAACTATAGCTTTATCGCTTTCTTTGTTTTCATCATAGCATTTGGCTTGTTGAAAGAGTGCATCAAAATTAGTAGCGTCTAAACTAAAGGCTTGTTCTAGAGTTTCAACAGATTCGGTGTATTGCTTGCTTTCCTTTTGTGCCAAACCTTTGTTGTAAAAGGCATCAGCATTGCTAGAATCTAAGGCTATTACCTCATCAAATAAACTAATGGATTTGCTAAAGTTTGACTCTGCAAAGGCAGACGAGGCTGCATTGTAGGTTTCTTGAATGAGCTGCATACGTTCGTTAGAAGTATTAATGGCAGCAATGGAGTCTCTAAATTGAATTTCTTCGGCGGTGAGGGTGGAATCGACTTGCTCTTGTGCAAAGGCAGTTTGCACCAAGAAAAACAGCGTCAATAACATAAGATAATGTCTCATTCTATTTTTTTCTTAAATATAGGAATAGTGAGTTTATAAGCGATTATATTAAATGTAAAGTTTTTTACAAATTATCAACGAAAATAAGCGGCTAAAAGAAGGTCAATTTTCACATCCAAAAACCATATTTTAAAAACTTTCTTACTAACTCAGGCTAATGAAAGGCTAATTTTCACATCTAAAAACCGCTTATTTAAAAGATTTACTACTCATTCTTAATCAACTTAAAGGTATTGACTTTATCCTCAGAACGCAACTCTACAATATACTGACCGACTTGTGTTAGAGTCGATAAATTAATGCGTTGGTCTTTACTAATGCTTTGCTCCAAAACAACTTTACCTAATACATTATAGATTTTTAAATGACTGTTAGCCTCTACCCCTTCAATGATTATGTAATTTGTAGCTGGATTAGGATACAATTTAAAGGTGTTATTTAAATCTGAAATATAGGTAGTGGTATCGGTTGTAGTGGTGTCTGCTACTCCACTAATGTTAATTTCAAAAGTGATGGTCTTCTCCAAACAGTCTTCTCCATTAGAGAATACGTTTAGGTTTACGGTATGCTGACCTTCATCAAAGGTATGGTTTGCTGTTGGCGTAGTAGCCGTAGTGCCATCGCCAAAGTCCCACTCCAAATTATCGTAATTGGATGCCGAAGCACTAAAGGTATAACTGCTGTCATTGAGTATTGCAGTATCGGCAGATTGTATGGCAAACATATTCCATACCTCAGTACTGTCAAGTACTACGCTTGAGGCTATGGTCTGTAAAGTGGTAGCATCCTCTTGTGAAACTCCATTTGGCAAATAGCTAGAGCCTACACAGCTTTCTTGAAAAATGGTACAGTAAAACACACAGGCGGCCAAATAAGAGCCCGCTACATTCGGATGACTTTCATCACCAGTATAGAGTTCGAAGTTGGGATTATCTTGTATGGACTTTTTCCATGCCATACCAACTGGAGCTACGGAGGCTTCATTGTCTATGCCCATTTCCAAATAAGACTCTCTTAAGCGTTGTTGCATTCCTAAATAAGTAGAGATTACAGGGTATTGCTGACCATTTATATTATCTCCATTTTTTCGCCCCCAGGTCATATAAAAAATAGGCTCAGTACATTTGTAATTATCTTCAATAGCATTCACCAAAATTTCGGCATAGGGATAGGTTTCTTCAGCTACCTGAAAAGGAGGAAAACTTGGCTCTTGACTCTGTCCCTGAATGACTACAAAATCCCATTGTTTTTCGTTGATTTTTTGCAAACTAGACGAACCCGCTTGAGCATGTTGCTCCAGTTTCCAACCCCCAGGGGTATTACTTTCTGCAACAACTGTATCGCCCATTGATGTGGCAATTTCAGAAACCATATTCGACATTTGATTGTAAAAGGTGTAGGAGTTTCCCAAAAACAGCACATCATAAGATTGTGCGAAAATAGACAATGGTAGAAGTAGTATAATTATTTTTTTCATAATGGATATGTCTTTAAGTTTCGTTAAAAGTACAAAATAAAAGCAAACGCTATGCTTTCATCCACTTTCTAGCGAACACAATTTTGGATTTAAATATGAATAAACGTTAAGATTTAAAATTATCAAAGTGTCCAACTGGCTGAGGAAAGGGTGATTTTTACATCCTCTTTAACACTTATCTTAATGGATTTGTAGTCCGTGTCATTCGCTTCATTGTACGAGCGGTGGGCACTATCACAATAGGGCATTCGAGCACTCAATCCACAGGCACAAATACTGTATCTTCTGTCTTTTTTGAGTTCAATTTCAAATTCTTTATTGGTTGGTTTTGTCATTCTAGAATAGTTTTAGGGTTTTGACTTTATTTTCTTTAAATAACTCTACTATGTACTGATTGTCTTGTTAGCATGAAAGGTAAGGATTAAACTTTTCATAATTAGAACTTGTTTAAAATCATGTATAAAATTACAAAATCAAAATGAATGCAAAAAAAACTACTTTTGTAGTATGAAGAGTTCAATTATTAAAGCTATCGCATTACTATTTGCTATATTCTCATTAACAAGTTGCGATACTCCAAAATCATTAACCAAAAAAGGAGATAAGTTTTCTGAAAAATCTTTGTACGCCGATGCTTGTCAATTTTATATGCAAGCTCTCAATCAAAAGAGAGATTTCATAGAAGCTAAAGAAGGCTTAAGAGCATCCGGACAAAAACAGGTAAACATATATCTTGACAACTTTTTTAAATCGAAAAACTTCGGAGAAGAGCGTAAAGCTATCTACCATTACAGAGACGCTTCCTCTCTACAAAGTAAGATTGCAACTTATTCTATTCAAATAGATATTCCACAAACCTACACCAGTGACTACAATACTCTTGTAGATAATTATGTAGTTGCCAATTACGACAAAGCAATTGATTTACTTGAGGAAGAAAAGTTTGCTGAATCGGAAAAATTACTAAAAGAAATCACTCTACTAAAACCAAACTTCAAGGATGTAGAGAGCATGAAGAATGTGGCTACATTTGAGCCTATCTACCGTTCTGCTAACGAATTCTTAGAAGTCGAAAAATTTCGCTCTGCTTATTATGAATTCGACAAAATTCCTGCATCATATAAAGAATGTGAAAGCCGTAAGGCATTGGCATTAGAGGCTGGCTTATTATCCATTGGTACAATGGAGTTTAAAAACTCTACTCGCCAAAGGGGTGGTGAAGCTGCTATTTCTGCTCTAATTACCGAGGAGTTAATCCAATTGGACAATCCATTTATCAAAATAGTGGATCGCCAACAGGTACAAGCCTTAATAGATGAACAGCTTCTAGGAATGAGCGGACAAGTATCCGAAAATACAAGTGCACAAGCTGGTGCTTTGATTGGTGCTAAAGCTATGCTTAATGGAAAACTTGTGAGCTACTCCAAGCAAGAACAAGCCATTCAGAAAAGCTCTAAAAAGGGATGGCTGGAACGAAAGATTCGTAAGTACAACGATGAGACTGAAAAATACTATTACGAAACTGTTTACGACAAAATTAGATACGACGAATACTATGGAAGTACTAGCGTTCAAGTAGGATTTCAATTTCAATTATTATCTTCCGAAAGTGGTGAAATTCTTCTAAGCAAACTGATAAATATTAATAGAAATGATGAGCTTCATTTTGCTGAATCAAATTACGATTACAGAAATATAGTGCCAGGCAGCTGGAGATGGGAAAACAAAAAGAGTCCTAATGATGTCATTAAAGACTCCTTTTCGGACAAACGTGCTCTTAAACAGTTATTCAGAAATAAGAAAACCTTAATGTCTATCAGTGAATTATCAAACTCCATCTATACTGACATTGCTAAAGATGTGAGTAATAAGATTAACAACTACAATCCCGAAAATGAATAAAATTCTATTTCCCATTGCATTTTTATTACTTTTCTCATGCAATAGTCCAAAAGAAGTGGCTAATACTATGGATGGCATCCCTAAATGGGTAAAAGAGTACCCAGTTTCTGAAACTCACTATACTGGTATAGGTATTGCCGACAGAAGTACACATCCATTAGACTACATAAAGATAGCACAGCAAAACGCTTTGCAAAACCTTATGTCACAAATTAAAGTGACCATCTCTTCTCAATCGGTATTCTTACAAATGGAAAGAGAAAGCGGCTACGAGGAAGATTTTAAATCCAACATAGAAGTTAAAGCCAAAGAAATTCTTGAGGGCTACGAGCTGGTCAGTACTTACACACAAAGCAATGAATATTGGGTGTACTACCAATTGAGTAAACAAAAGTATCACGAAACAAGAAACGCTAGAATTCAAGAAGCTATAGAGGAGTCTAAATACTTTCTCAACAAAGCTGTATTGTTTTCTACCCCTTACAAGGATAAATATATTTATTACGTACAAGCCATGGCTAAGTTAGAGCCGTATTTAAGCGAGCCTCTATTGACTGAATTCGACAGGGAGAATGTATATCTAGGAAGTGAAATCATTGCTCGTTTTCGCTCCTATGTGGATGACTATCAGCTCTATTGCCTCAGTAAAAAGATTAGTGCAATGATTGGTAATACCGTTTCTAAAATTGACTTAGCCGTAGAGTACGATAACAACAGATTGTCTAATATTCCTCTAATTGCGATATCGGCTGATTTGGAATTAAAAGACATCAGTAAAAACACCAATAAAAATGGCGTTTTCACTACTTCAGTGCCTAAAATTAAAAGTACACAGGCTGTTCAAAAAATTGAAGCTGGTATAAACTTTCAAGACTGGCTAGATGAAGGAACAAAAAGTGAATTCATTCAAAAGCTATTTAAGAGCGTAAAAACACATCAGATAACTATTCCTATTTACGTATATACCCCAACCGTATTTGTTAGTTCCGAGGAAAAGCATTTTAATATAGACAAGAAAGAATCAGAACTTCGGTTTGCAGCCGAAAGTGCTTTAACAAAAATGGGCTTCACACCCGTTGGTAATAAGAAAGAGGCTCAACTGATAATGAACATAAGTGCCGATACTCAAAAAGGCAGAGAAGTCAAAAACCAAAAGATGTTCACGGCTTTTCTAAACATGTCTGTACAAGTCAAGGATTTACAAGGGCGAATAGTTTTTAGTGATAACATCACTAAACTAAAAGGCATACAACTTGACTTCAATCAGGCAGACTTAAACGCCTATCAGTTGGCAAAGGATGAAATAAGTAATTCTATTATTGCTGATTTTATAGATAGCTTCACAAAAGATTAAAAAAAAACCCGCACTAGGCGAGTTTTAATTTTTAAATAAAAAAAGGAATTAGTAGCCTTTCGACATGCGTTCCATTTCCTTTTCAAATGTTTCTTTAAATTTTTCGTAGTTATAATCAGCTCTTAACTTCTCATCTTTTGAAAGTCTTTCGTGATACTTTGATGCTAATTTTTCAGCAGCAATTTCCATCGCCATATAGCATTTATACTTTCCTTGTGCTGTCTTAGTCATTTTCTCACAAATAGTAACTACACCTTTCAACTGCTCATCGACAATAGTTCGAGACATCTCATTAAAGGTTTCTGTTACTTCTTCTTTGTTGTTAAATTCTGAAGAACTTACATAATTATCACCAACAATTTTCATTGTTGAACTGATTGTTTTTGCTATTTCAGCTTGAGTATTTGAACGCGCTTTTTTCTTAGCCGTCATTTGGTCTAAACTCTCACCAACTGCATTTCCTCTAAAGGTATTTTTATCAGAAAAATACTTGTCGCCAG
>PKDP01000085.1 GCA_002862585.1 Flavobacteriales bacterium
ATAACAATATTCTATAATCTGATTAAATCCTGGTACGTACCAGAATTCTGTAGAGATACAAACTTTCAATGTATCTGACATGTTGATTAATGGAAAATAACCTGTCATTCCTGTACCTGGATAACAGGTTTGATTATCGCAAACTGACCATTGAACTACCACTGAGTCTACTGGAGACATCATCGCATCTGTGGTATCTAATGTTATTGATAATCCGGTCGCAGGATATTGTGACCATCCTAAAGAATCACACGTTACTAGTTGATTCTGTGCGTTAGCTTTCATTGACCACATTGTCATTATTGCTAACCAAAAAATAGCTACAATAAAGTAGCCCTTACTTTTACTCATTCTCTTCATCTTCTTCTTCATTTTAATATTAGTACTCCGTAGGAGAATCGAACTCCTATTTTTAGGATGAAAACCTAATGTCCTAACCGTTAGACGAACGGAGCAAATCTTGACTGGCAGCCAATATTTATACAATATACCTATATATTGTTTCATAAAAAAAGCCCAGGATCCTAGAAACCTGGGCTTTATAATAACCAAATTGAATTTTAGTTTAGAACTTTAAACCAAATCCAATTTGAAGGTTAGTTGTTTCAGCTCCTAAATCGTAAACGATTTTTGGATCTACAAACATTGCTCCTTTGTGAAACTCAAACATTTTACCTACACCTAATTGAGCTTGATCGAAATCAAAATCGTTTAGTGCAACATAGCCAAAAAATCCTTTGTGGAAATATCTTCCTTCTAGACCTAATACCATGTCTTCTGTTGAGTCTGCCTGTGTTAAGTTCATTCCAACCATATAGTTGTCGGAAAAAGCATAACCAATTGTCGGTTGGATTGATAATTCAGTCCAAGCCGTGTTAGTAATATCACCGGTACCAACATACCAGTCTCCTTTTGTGTTCTGTGCATTTGCACCAAACGTTGTAAGCGCCGCAATGGCTAATGTTAAAATATAATTTTTCATAATAAATTAATTTGGTTAATATAAACTTCTATTAGTCTACGCTCTGTAGGTTTCTAGGATTAATAATAAAAGCTACTGTCGTTTGATTTTTGACAGGTTTGTTAAATGAAGTTGAATTCATTGTTTTTTTGTTTTTGTAAGGGTTTATACTACCTAACAAAAAAAGGTTTCATTTCTGAAACCCTTTTTAATAACAATATGATTGTGTTGTGCCGCAGGGGCTCGAACCCCGACTCTTCTGGACCAAAACCAGACGTGTTGCCAGTTACACCACAGCACATTTTAAAATGGAGATTAATCAATTATTGGACGGGGGCCCAGACTTAGATAGCAGTCTGCTTGCAATAATTTTCTTAATCTCCATAGAGCGAGATAAGAGATTCGAACTCTCGACCCTCTACTTGGTAAACAGATGCTCTACCGCTGAGCTAATCTCGCTTTTAAAAGGATCAGGGTGATCTGATCCTTTTTGGCTTCCATACCTTTCAATTAAGCAGGTTAGGAATTCCATTGTGGAGAATATCGGAGTCGAACCGATGACCTCCTGCGTGCAAGGCAGGCGCTCTAGCCAGCTGAGCTAATTCCCCATTAAAATTATTTCAATAAGTTTAAGAACGTTACTATATTTATACTAATTCGAATGATATAGTTTATAAAAAATTAATCACTGACCTTTATCTCATAAAGCCTTTTAATTAAATTAAACCTTTGCTTAGGTTTATACATTGAAGTGATATGATAGATATAAGCACCATTCAATTTACCTACCTTAGTATTAACTTTATTTAAGAAGTTAAAGTTTTCAAGTAATTCAGCTAATCTAGTTTGCATAGGTGTAAATGTTTCGTAATTTACTCTTTCTCCTTCAAATTCTTCAAGGTTCACGGCCATTCTATTAAATATAGAAGGTAGTGCAAAGAAACCTACTCTATATTTAGAAATCATATAATTTAAATAAGTTTGTTCAGGATATGCATTCTTAAAATGACCAGCTTCTCCTAAATCAATTATAGTTTCACTATTAAAAATAGGCTTATGAGCTTTAGAAATTACCATAACCCCTGAATTAAAATAATTTTGACTGGTTATAATGTTCTGAATATTATTTTTTTCGTAAAGATCTTTAGTTTGTTTGTCTGCCATAACCCATTCTAAAATACCTTCATTATGGGCTGCAAATAATTCAGAAGGAACTATATCTAATAAATTGGGGGTATTTGAACTGACAATACACGTATCATCTAACCAAATTACTCTATCGTATTTTTCTAAAGCTTCTTGGATTACCAGTAACTTAATTAGATAAGAAGTATTTCCACCCCTACCTAATTGAATATTATTGTATTTTGGATCTACTTTGAAATCTTCTATACATTTAAAATCAGCACCAATTCGTTTGGCATATTTTTGCTGAGAATCTATAGTAAATTTCTTAAACGGCCTATCGCCTAAAGATACTGTCAATACTATATTACTCATTTCTTTTTCTAACCTTTTCTTTAAGGCTTTTACACAATTCTTTGTATTTATCAACTGCCTCGGCTGGTTTAAATGTTTCAGCCTTTATCAATTCACCTGATAAATTCTTAATCATTATAGTATCTGCTTCTAATATTACGTTAAAATCTCCAATTTTTTCTGTCATTCGTTAGGTTTGTTTATGGTTATACTTAAATTAGTTAGTTAGTTTATTTAAATGATCTACTATTCTTCCAATTTTTAAATGCCCATTCTGTTTCCTCGTCTATCTTTACTTCTTCCTTCTCTTCGATTGGTTTCTTTTCTTCTGGTATAAACTGATTTAAGATGTCATTGAGTTGTCTAAATTGAGAACTATTAATGGACCTTTGATTCAGTTTTGTATTTAAGTATTGAATGATTTCTTCTCGATCTTTCCATTCCATCATTTCCATCATCTTCTTTCCTGTAATTTCAAAATCTTCTCGAGTAGGTTGCCTTGGAATAATTGAAGTAGTTCCAAGTGTAACTTTCATATCTCCTCCTCCACTTCCACCTTTCATCGCTCTTAAAGAACCGAATCCAGATCTACGTGCAGACTTATTAATGGCATCTGCTTGAGCTTTATCCATTATCTGTATTGTATTACCCGTTTTATGATAGACTATGTCGACTGCTCCCTTGGCTTCTTCGCTTGAGCATTCAACACATTCCTTTGTATGAGGAAGCATTTTAAGTCTTTGTTCAGGTATTATTGCCTTGCAACTAATGCACTTCATTTGCTTATTTTTAATTACTATACTAATATAACTAAAAAACCCGAAATAAAAAAATTTCGGGCAGTTTATTTTCAAATAAATTGTAGTTAAGGTTTATTTCCTATTGCGCTGAATATAGCAAAAACTATAATTGTAAATAAGAGTCCATTTAGAACCTTCTCATGATGTTCCTGTTCCGTAATGGGTTCAGGTTGAGAATTAGAAATGGATTTACTTGATCCACAGCTAGATAATAAAATTAAACTTAACGACAATGCAATCATTTTCTTCTTCATTGTTAAGTCGTTTATTTTATTTAATTATATATCTGAAATGTGATCATAAAAAAACCCGAGAAAAATCTCGGGTTATTTATTTTTAAAAAAGTTAACGATTATACAAATCCTTTCGAAAGATCACTGCTATCTCTTAACTTCTTAATTTTATCTTGTGTTTTCTGTAATTTCTTCTGCATCTTTTCAGTTTCTTTAGCTAATTGCTTTTTCTCCTCTGGAGTCATCGTTTTTTTAGCCGCTGCTGCTTTATCTTTTAAATCAGCTTTCTGATCTTCAGCTTTCTTTTTAGCTTTTACCTCTTCGTATGAAAGTGCTTCTAATTGATCCTTAAGAACTTGCTTTTTCTTAGGATTTGTTTCAGTAGCTAGCATTCCCTTAATTTTCTTTTTCTTTTGAGTTATTTGGAAAATAACATTTGCTAAAGAGAAAACTGGAAAGAAAGTCCATCCTAAAACTTGTCTAACAGAACCTTCTTCTAAGGCTTCTATAGATTCTACTAAATCTAAATCTCTGTTTGATCTGTTAAACTCTTCAAATAATTTTACATGTTTCATATTATTGATGTGTTTTTATCAATTCTTTTACTATATATCTATTAAATTATGGAAACTAATGAGGCATTAACGTCATTAATGCTTAGAACTAAAGAAGTAATTAGAATTTTCATACCTATTGCGATAAGAATAATTCCGAAAACTCTTTCCATAATTGTAATTCCTATTACACCAACTTTACGCTGAATCCAGTCTGCAGATTTTAAGAATACGTAAATTACTATTGCATTTAGGACTATTCCTATAATAATTACTAAATCTGAAAGATCCTGTGTTAAAGACATGATAGTTGATAAGGTTCCTGGCCCTGCTATAATTGGAAATGCTATTGGAAATATAGTTGCTGGCATAGGTTCCGTCTCTCCGTTTGATTCGATTCCTAAAACCATCCTTACTCCAAAATAAAGAAGAAGCATTGCACCTGCTAGTGCAAAGTGAAATGTTTCAATACCTAATAACATGAAGAGGGTTTTACCTACAAATAAGAAAGATATCATGATGCACATTGCAATCAACGTAGCCTTTGCCGATTCTATTTCACCATTTTCTTTTCTAAGTTTGATGATTAGTGGTACATTACCTGGCATATCTATAACCGCAAATAGGGTTAAGAAAACCGTAAGAACATTTAAGATTAGTTCCATCTTTTAATAATATTTAAATAGTTCGGTTTCTTCTTCTACCGTCCCACTGTACTTTCTTGGTTTGACCAAGCATTCTAAACCTAGAAACTCTATTATTCAGACTCGCTCTTTCGTGGTTTATCTGTGTGTTTCCATTGTTTGACTGTTCACTGTTCATGACTTAAACTGTTTTTATCATTACTTACCCCCTAAGAACCTAGCTTTCACTAGGTCCAGGGTTATAACATAGAAGGATCGTGTACTAAGGTATACTAGCCTTAGAAGATCGTCTTATTGTATGATATACTGCATACCAACTAATTCTACTATTATTTCGAATTCTACTCAAGATGGTTAATCTCGTTATAGCGCCACAATGGCTTTAGTTGTACTTTATCCCCTATAAGATAGGATTATTCAGTCAGTTTACGGCAAGGATTCCTTTCGGCTGCTTGCAATGCTCTCGGAAAAATCAGTTTAGATTTATCTTTTCCGATCTACCACTATCTACTCTGTCGAGTCTCAATTACTCACTTCTGCAATTGAGCCGAAACTTGTTCGGTGTCTTAGTGTGCCTTAATCCCTCTTTCCATTAGGATTTTTTCGGCCATACACTCACATTCTAGATGATCAATCTGGTAATGTGCCTTCTACAATATGTTAAAGAACTTTATTCTTGGTTATCTATATAACCTTAAACTCTTGCTTTATTTGCTTCAGAAACTGAAACTCTTACGTCTTGTGCTAAAGCTTTAATAGTTTGCATTCCTTTTCTTACTCTTGTTCCCGCTGCTTTGTTTCCTTTTTCGTTAAACTTTGTAGCGTCGTCCTGAATAGAATCCAGGGTTTCTTGGATTTGTGATAATAAATCTGTCATTTCTTTGTTAATTTTTAAATTCTATATTTATACTAAGGTTGTTAAATAAGTTTCAACTTTTATTAAACTTTTTTTCAATTTTTT